>JAODMA010000216.1 GCA_025464545.1 Arthrobacter sp.
CCTCACTAACGCCAATGGTGACCACCTCCGGTCCGAGTACAAAAGGGGGTCACGCCATGGGGCGCGGCCGTCAAAAGGCAAAAGCTACCAAGCAGGCTCGGGATATTAAGTACTATTCCCCGAACACGGACTACTCTGCGCTTCAGCGTGAGCTCAAGAGCTCTGAGGGCCGTGCACCGAGTCATTTCTCGAGTGAGCCGATTGAGCCGGATTATTCGGCTTATGTGGATAAGTACGCGGACGATGTGGAAGAAGATGACGACGAGGTTGATTCCCGTCGCATAGGTTAGTCGACACTTCTGTCCGGCGCCCTCCGTTTCGGGTCGCCGGCCACTGATTCTCAGGCCCGTGGGCCGCGCCCCTTCTGGGGTGTGGTCCGCGGGCTTTTTTCTGCCCCGGAGCCGGGGTGTGTTGTCGACCTCCCCGGGCCCGGGCTAGGTTGATCCTGCTGGCAGCTCCGGCATCACCGAGGGTTTTCGCGGAAGGAACACCATGACCAAACGAACACGGTTCGCTGAAGGCGAGGTCTGCTGGACGGACCTGCAGACCAAGGACGTGGAGGCTGCGAAGTCGTTCTACGCGGAGGTTTTCGGCTGGCGTTACGAGGACCTGCCGACGCCCGGCGGGCGCAGCTACGCCCAGGCATTCCTCGGCGACGAGCTGGTGACCGTCATCGCCCCGCAGAACCCCCAGCAGGAAGCCGCCGTAGCCCCCGGCCAATGGAACGTGTATTTCGCCGCGGACGATGCGCGGGAACTGGCCGACAGCCTGGCCCACTCCAACGGCACGCTGGAATTCGGTCCGGAAACCGTGGGCGAGACGGGCGTGATGGTCTTCTTTGCGCCGCCCGGCGGCGGCACCACCGGCGCCTGGCAGGCCGGGACGCACTTCGGCACTGCACGGACCGAGGAACCCGGCGCCCTGGCCTGGGCGGAACTGCTCACCCCGGAGCCGCAGGCCGCCGTCGGATTCTTCCAGCAGTTGTTCGGCCATGAGGTCACCGAATACCCGCAGGACGACGGAGGGACCTACACCACGCTGATGGTGAACGGCGCGGAGGTGGCGGGCATCGCGACGGTGCCGTCGGATGCGGAGGGCACCCTCACGGCGGGCTGGCAGGTGTACTTCGGGGTCGCCAGCGTGTCCGACGCGGTGGCGGCGGCGGTGGCCGCGGGCGGCGTCGTGCTGATCGAACCGGACGAGGTTGAGGAAGCCGGCACCATCGCCACCCTGAAAGATCCGCAGGGCGGCGTGTTCAGCCTTCTCGAGGCCTGACTTCCGGCTTAACCGAGAAGCGCTCCGCAACCGCCGTTGCGAAACCGGCGGTGGCGGAGCACTCGAGAAGGCGCTTAGGCGTAGGCGTTGACCAGGCGGACGGCGCCGCCGTCGACGCCCTTGGCGCCCTGCACGTAGTCTGGTCCGGTCTTGAGGATCGCGTCGGAGTTCTCTTCGACCGTGCCCATGATCCAGGCCGGCAGGCCACGGTCGTTGAGGCGGTTCACCGCCGCGTCGGCGACGTCGGCGGAGACGATCGCCACCATGCCGACGCCCAGGTTCAGCGTGCGTTCCAGGTCGGCCAAGGGGACGTTCCCGAGTTCGGCGACCAGCTTGAAGATGGCCGGCAGTTCCCAGGTGGCGCGGTCAACGGTGGCGACCAGGCCGAGGGGCAGGACGCGGGCAAGGTTGGCTGCGAGGCCGCCGCCGGTGACGTGGCTGAAGCCATGCACACCGTGGGCCGAGTTCACCGGGAAGGTGCGGGCCAGGTCCAGGCAGTCGGCGGCGTAGACGCGGGTCGGCTCCAGGAGTTCCTCGCCGAGGGTTCGGCCGAGTTCGGAGACCTGGCGGTCCAGGGCCCAGCCTGCGTGGTTGATGACGCGGCGGACCAGGGAATAGCCGTTGGAGTGCAGGCCGGAGGAGGCCATGCCGATCACCACGTCGCCGGCGCGGACGCGATCCGGGCCGAGCAGGTCGGCGGCCTCGACAACACCGGTGGCGGCACCGGCGACGTCGTACTCGTGCTCGCCCAGCAGGCCCGGGTGCTCAGCGGTTTCGCCGCCCACCAGGGCGGTTCCGGCGACCGAGCAGGCGGCCGCGATGCCTCGGACGATATCCGCGATGCGCTCCGGGACCACTTTGCCGCAGGCGATGTAGTCAGTCATGTAGAGCGGCTCGGCGCCCACGACCACGATGTCGTCCACCACCATGCCCACCAGGTCGAAGCCAATGGTGTCGTGGATGTCCATGGCCTGCGCAATGGCCACCTTGGTGCCGACACCGTCGGTGGAGGTGGCCAGCAGCGGGCGCTTGTAGGTGAGCAGCTTAGACACGTCGTAGAGGCCAGCGAAGCCGCCGACGCCGCCGATCACCGAGGCGTTGTGCGTTGCCTTGACGGCGTCCTTCATGAGTTCGACGGCGCGGTCGCCTGCTTCGACGTCGACGCCGGCGGAGGCATAGGTGATGCCGGCGGAGTTCTGGGCGGCGTTCATGTCAGCGGCCGGTGAGGCGGAAGTCATACGGGCTCTTTCTTTTCGGCAGCAATGGAACGATCAGCGGTGGGGACGCGATCGGCATCAGTGAGCAGTTCTTCGAACTCGGCGTCGGGCCCCGGATCGCAGCCGGTGGCGCCGGCCTTCTCGGCCGGATCGTCCCGGGGCGAGATCGCGGCCTCGGCAGCAGCGCTCACCCGGGCGCCCGGAGTGCTGGCGGCGGTGGGAAGGCCGCCGAGGTCGGTGCGTTCCAGCAGGTTCTTGCCCAGTTTGTCGGCGCCCGGCAGTTCGATGGGGTACTGGCCGGTGAAGCAGGCGGTGCAGAGCCGTTCGCGTGGCTGCCGGGTGGAGTCGATCATGCCATCTTCGGAGATGTAGGCCAGCGAATCGGCGCCGATGGCCTGGGTGATCTCGTCGATGGTGGCGCCGTTGGCGATCAGTTCGGCCCGAGAGGCGAAGTCGATGCCGTAGAAGCACGGCCACTTGACTGGCGGGGAGGAAATCTTGATGTGGACGCTGGCGGCGCCCGCTTCGCGGAGCATCCGCACGATGGCGCGCTGGGTGTTGCCGCGGACGATCGAGTCGTCCACCACCACTACGCGCTTGCCGCGGATCACGGACTCCAGGGCGTTGAGCTTGAGCCGGATGCCGAGCTGGCGCAGGGTCTGCGAAGGCTGGATGAACGTGCGGCCCACATAGGAGTTCTTGACGAAGCCGTGCGCGAACGGGATGCCGGACTCCTCGGCGTAGCCCACGGCGGCGGGGGTGCCGGATTCCGGTACCGGGATGACGATGTCCGCTTCCTGGGTGTTCTCCCGGGCCAGCTGGCGGCCCATCTCCACCCGGGACTCGTACACCGAGCGGCCCGCAATGGAGGCGTCCGGACGGGCAAGGTAGACGTACTCGAAAACGCAGCCTGCGGGCGTCGCTTCCGCGAAGCGCTGGGACCGGACGCCGTCCTCGTCGATCGCGATGAATTCGCCGGGCTCGATTTCGCGTATGAAGCTGGCGCCGACGGTGGCGAGGGCGGACTGCTCGGAGGCGACCACCCAGCCGCGTTCCAGCCGGCCGAGGCAGAGCGGGCGGATGCCGTAGGTGTCGCGGGCGGCATAGAGGGTGCCTTCGTCCATGAAGACAAAGCAGAAGCCGCCCTTGATCTTGGGCAGGAGCTCCATGGCGGTCTGTTCGAGGGACTTGCCCTCCTCGCCCTCCAGCAGTGCCGTGACCAGGGCCGTGTCCGAGGTATTGCCCTGCTTCATTTCGCCGCTGAGCTGGCCGCCGTTGCGGTC
>JAODMA010000226.1 GCA_025464545.1 Arthrobacter sp.
AGGGTATCGCTCTGGCGGACAAGTTCGTGGTCATGTGAAGCCACGAGCACGGCGATACCGTCCGAGGTGGTGTCCTTGAGGATGCTGATGATGCGGTTGGCGGCGGAGCGGTCCAGGCTGGCCGTGGGTTCGTCCACCACAAGCACGCGGGTGCCCAGGATCAGCGCCCGGGCGATCGCCACACGCTGGCGCTCACCGCCGGAGAGCTGTGCCGGGCGGTGGCGCATCCGCCGGCCCAGGCCCACGAGGTCCAGGAGATCCTTGGCCATGTCGCGGCGCTTGTCCACCTCGCCGTCGGGAACGGCCGGGAGCAGGACGTTCTCGAGGGCGCTCATCCCGTCGATCAGGGCGCCTCCCTGGTCGACGTAGCCGATCAGCGCGCGGCGGCGGTCGGCGATTTCGTCGTCGCCCATGCTCTCGAGCGAGTCGCCTTCCCAGAAGACCCGGCCCGACGTCGGCAGGGTCAGGCCCGCGCCGACGGTCAGGATGCTGGTCTTGCCCGAACCGCTGCGGCCGGCGATGCAGTGCATCTCGCCGGCATGCAGCGTCATGTTGAAGTCGTCTACCACGTTGACGGCTTCGGCACCGCCCTTGCCACCGCCGTAGTGGATGGTGATGTTGCTAAGTTCCAGCGGTGTGGCGTGGTCTGCTGCCTTCACGATCGTGTTGGCGCGGGTCTGGTGGGCACCGCGGCGGGTGCTCTCCGTCATTCGGTCGTGAGCCGCCCGGTCAAGGTTCAGATCGTTGTTCATCGGACCACTTTCGTTGCAATGGGAATCCAGCAGAGTACAGCCACGAGCCCGGCGACAGCGGCCCAGAGCACGGCATAGGGGGCCAGGAGCAGTCCGACGCCGAGGGCGCCGACAACGCCGAGCGGGAGTGCGACAGCACCCACCATGGCGTTTTCGAAGAACCGGACCTGGCCGAGCATGCCGGGGTTCCAGCCCATCGCCTGCAGGGTGCCGAGGTACTGGCGCTTGGCCTGCAGCTCGAACCGGCCGGTGACCATGGTCAGCAGCAGTCCGACAGCCACGCCGGAAAGTCCCAGGATGATGCTCGGCAGGGCGATGCTCGCAGCGGCCAGCCCGCTCAGGGCGCTGGCGCCGGCGGCGCGGGGAATGTCGATCAGCAGTGCGGTCAGACCGCCCGCCGCCGCTCCGAAGACGCCGACCGCGACGGCCAGCGAGATCGAGTTGAACTTGTTGGTGCTCAGCTGCCGGTTAGCAAAGGTGAGCGGCGAGTCCACGGGGATGAGGCGTTCGTCGTGCTGCGGTTCCTGGTCGATGACCTCACGGGGCCGCAACTGCTGTGCGGCGAAGAAGGCGGCGCCCACGTAGAGCGCCACGACAGAGGCCGAGACGATGGCGGTTGCCAGGTTCCAGCTGATCAGGCTGAGGACGGTTCCGGCGATGGCCAGGAGGGCCGCACCCACGCCGAATTCGGCCAGCACCCAGGAGCGGATCCTGCGCTGGGTCCAGCCCATGGCTCGGAGTGTCCCGGCCTCGCTGCGGCGTTTACGGACGTAACTGACAGTCGACGCGCCGGTCAGCAGCGCAGCGCCGCAAAGGGTGATGAACAGCAGGGTCAGGTTGGTGCCGGTGAGGGATCCGGACACGGCGTCCGCGGCGTCCTGGCGGACCCAGGACTGCTGCACGGTGCCGAGCGGCGATTCCTTGCCGGCGTCGTCCTTGGAGTAGCCGGGAACGAAGATGCTGGCGTCCTCGCGGGCGGAACCGGCCACGACGGTGGCCTGCAGGCCCATGTCGCGGATTTCGTTGGCCAGCTTTTCCACCTCGGGCTGTGCCTGCTTCCAGCTGCCGGGCACCTTCGCCCGGACCCGCACGGCGTCGATCACGTTGGCGTTCTCTTCGAAGCCGCGGGCGGCGGCCAGGCCGTAGTAGTCGGTGATGGCACCGGCGGCCTGGCTGGCCAGGCCGGTGGCGCTCAGGGAGGGCTTGAGTTCGGTGTTCTGCACGTCCTTGCCGGCGGCGTCCTCGGTCAGGGTGAACGGCGTCGGATCATAGCCGCCCAGGGGCAGGCGGTTGACGTCGCCGGCGGCCTGCTCAACCTGGACCGGGTCGAAGGTGCCGTAGACCATGGCGAGCGGTGTGGCGAGCTTCTTGCCCGTCTCGAGGTTCTCCCGGTAGGACCGTTCGTCAACCGGCTCGCGCTGCGTCTGGTCGACGGCGTCGCCGTTGGCGGCCTTTTCCGGGAGACGGTTCACGGTGACCCATTCGCCCGGGTTGGCGCTCTTGTCCACGGCCCCGTTGCCGGCGGTGTCGAGGTCGGTGTATTTCGGGGCGGCGGCGAAGTCGGTGCTCCAGGTGGCCGGGTTGTAGAGGCCCTGGCTGAAGCTGCCGGCGTCCCCCATCAGCTGCGTCAGATCCGTCGAGCCCGGCCAGGCCAGGGAGAACGGGGACTTGGAGACGAAGGGGAGGTAGTCCTTGTCCAGGGAGCGGGTCACGGTGCCGACGTCCCTGGTGACGTTGCCGGACGCGTCGATCTCCTCGATCTTGACCGAGTACTTCAAATCAAGGGTGCTGCCGGAGCGGACGATCAGCGGAATGGCCTGCGAGTCGGCGGTGAGCTGGCCGCTGCGCTTCGCCTGCTGGTACTGGGTCATCAGCGGGGCCCAGTACTTGAGCTTGACGCCGAGGAAGTCGGGGCCTTCCTTCAGTTCGTCCATGCCGATGCCGGTGGTGAAGAGGCTTTCGAAGTGGCGCCCGATCGCTCCCGCGTTGCGGGCGTCCGCGGGCGGTGCCTTTTCCAGCGGAGCCAGGAAGTCGCCCGCTGCGCCGAGCAGCGCGCGTTCGGAGACGGGGTCGACGGCGACGACGGATTCGGTCACCTGCGGCGCCTGCGGCAGCGACACCGAGAGGTTGAAGAGGTTGTGCTCGGATCCTCCGGCCGGGGCCGGGAACTTGATCCCGGTCTCCCCCGCCGGTCCCTCGATCCGGACGTTGTTGCCGCCCGCCACCTGCTCCTCGACGAGCTTGGCCTTGCCGAGTGAGCCCTCGGCCATCGTCTTGAACAGCGTCTGTTCCGAGTGCCCGTCCGAGCTGACGGCGCTGGCGGTCAGGCGGTACTTCTTGGCGGTATCGGAAAGGACCGACTCGGGGGCGGGCCATTTGCTCGGATCGGTGGCGGTCGGATCTCCGGCGGTGCCGGCCAGTCCGGCGTTGAAGCCGAGGTAGTCGGTGGCTTCCAGGCGCGGGGACTCCAGGTTCTGGGTGACGCGCGAGACCAGGCTGATCGGGGCCGCCACGGACGTGCCGGACAGCTTTCGGATGGCGTCCAGCTGCTCGAAACTGACCCCGCCCTGGCCGGTGGCGATGTCCGGCTGCATCAGCCCGCCGTTGTCCTCGGCCCTGGCCTGGACGAGCACGTCGTAGAGGCCTCGGGAGTTCTGGTCGACCGTCCGGTTCAGCGCAGCCTGCGACTGTCCCTGGACGAGGACCGAAAGGCACATGGCCACGATCAAAATGGACGCGGTCAGCAGAAGCACTCTGCTCCTGATAAACCTCTGGACGGCGTTCATTGGGCTCCTGAAAGCTGGATTGCGTGCGCACACCGCAGTTCATTCCGTGCGGCATGACGGCGTCCCCTGCCGGGTGTGCAAAAGTAAAGGCCGGACTGCCGGCCGGATCCGAAACATCGGACGAAGCCATTGTCGGACCTAGCCATTGTACGCAGACCGGCCATGCCTTCGCGGACGCCGGCGGCGGTCCAATCAGCCGCCGGCGCCCGAATGGAGGACCTTAGTCCTCGAGATCGACCTCGCGCACCATGTCAGCACCGATGCCGGCCTTGATCGCATCAAGGACCTGCTGCGGAACCGAGCTGTCGATGGTCAGGAGGGCCAGCACCTGGCCGCCTTCCGTCTGGCGCGCAACCTGCATGCCGGCGATGTTGATGTTGTTCATGCCGAGGATGTGGCCGATGGTGCCGATCACGCCGGGGCGGTCCGTGTAGGCGACCACCACGAGGTGTTCGCTGATCGGGATCTCGACCTCGTAGCCGTTGACGCCGACCAGTTTCTGGATCTGCTTGGGTCCGGTCAGGGTTCCCGCGACGGAGATCTGGCTGCCGTCGCTGAGGGCGCCGCGCAGCGTCAGGACGTTGCGGTAGGACTCGGTGTCCGGCGTCGTGATGAGGCGGACGTTGATGCCGCGCTGTTCGGCGATCACTGGGGCGTTGACGTAGGAGACCTGCTCGGTCACGACGTCGGCGAAGATGCCCTTGAGCGCGGCGAGTTCGAGCACCTTGACGTCGAGCGAGGAGATTTCTCCGGCGACCTCGACGTCGAACTGGGTCAGCGATGCATGGGTCAGGGCGGTGAAGATGCGGCCCAGCTTCTCGACCAGCGGGATGCCCGGGCGGACATCCGGCGCGATGACACCGCCGGCAACGTTGACCGCGTCGGGAACCAGCTCCCCGGCCAGGGCCAGGCGGACGGACTTGGCCACCGAGACGCCGGCTTTCTCCTGCGCCTCGTCCGTGGAGGCGCCGAGGTGCGGGGTCACTACGACGTTGTCGAGCTTGAAGAACGGCAGGTCGGTGCTGGGCTCCTTGACGAACACGACGACACCCGCGCCGGCGAACTCGCCGGCCTCGAGGGCGGCGTAGAGGGCCTCCTCATCGACGAGTCCGCCGCGGGCGACGTTGACGACGTAGGCCGTGTCCTTCATTTTCTTGAAAGCGTCGGCGCCGAGCATGCCGACGGTCTCCGGCGTCTTGGGCATGTGGATCGTGATGAAGTCCGACTGCGCGAGCAGTTCGTCCAGCGACAGGACCTTGACGCCCATCTGGGCGGCCCGCGCGGGCTGGATGTAGGGGTCGTAGGCGACGACCTTCATGCCGAACGCGGACATGCGCTGCGCGACCAGCGCGCCGATGCGGCCGAGGCCGACGAC
>JAODMA010000502.1 GCA_025464545.1 Arthrobacter sp.
GGCCTTGTAGTAATCGGCCCACTCTTCGGGGGTGTCGTCCTCGTAGTAAATTGCCTCCACGGGGCAGACCGGCTCACAAGCACCGCAGTCCACGCATTCGTCCGGGTGGATGTACAGCGAACGCTCACCTTCGTAGATGCAATCGACGGGGCATTCTTCGATACATGCCTTGTCCTTGACATCTACACACGGCTGCGCGATTACGTACGTCACGTCCCTTGCCTCTCCACGTTGGGTCCGGCGACCGGCCGGATGTTGCTCCCGGCCTGAGCGCCGGGCTGCTGACTTCTGAGCCTATTATCTCCCAGCGGGCTCCCGCGAACCTAGCCGGGCGTCACAGTGGCCCGGGCGGGTGCCTGAACTGGTCCTAGTATGAACTAGTGAGCTCGCCTCTGCCCCCGCCGCAGCAATTCCTTTCCGCCGCCCCGCTGGGCACCCGCGTCGTGGTCAGGTACCGGATCGAGGACGGCCTGACCGACGCTCTCGGCGAGCTGGTGGGACTCGGCGACGGCGTGTGCACCGTCCGCACCCGGCGCTCGGACGTGGCGATTCCGCTATCCCTCGTGGTCGCCGCGAAGGAAGTCCCGCCCGCCCCGCCGCGCCGCAACCCCAGGCAGCCCTGACCCTCCGGAGCCGCTCCGGCCTGGCGTGACCAGTGGACATGCCCTCCCCTGGACCGCACCAATGGACATATGGGTACTATGTCCATCAGCTTGCGCTACCGCGGGACATGCCCGACGATCCAGTTCGGCAGCGCGGGACATGCCCTCCCCTGGACCGCACCAATGGACATATAGGCACTATGTCCATCAGCATGCGCTACCGCGGGACATGCCCATCGGCCGAGTTCGGCAGCGCGGGACATGCCCATGCTTGCCGTGGCGCAAAGCAATATCGGTGGGTCGTCTGATGCATCAAGGTACGTGTTCGGCCCTACCTAAGGAACAGACGCAGACTACTCCTAAGCAGCGGTGGACAGCCTGTTCAGCGCGTCGCGGACCATGGCGATGAACTCATCGGGCCTGTTTCGGAGCAAGGGATAGCTGACGACAAGGGTGGGGATGCCGCGGCGGGTCGTCGTGTTCCACCGCCGCCGGTCTTCCTCGAAGCTCCCCCTGTCCATATGGAATCCTGCACCGTCGGTTTCGATGCCGAGCCTGCCGTCCACCATCAGATCCAGATGACCCATACCGGGAACATTGACCTGGGATTCGACGTGGAACCCGGCACGGCGGAGCAGGTACCTTGCCATACATTCGATGATGGACTGGGATTGCGGGACGATTCCGGCAACGATCCGCCGCTCCCGCCCATCGTTGCGGCCCGATAGCCGTTGTCTCAGCGTCGAGATGGATAGGTCTTTCAAAACGACGGCGGATTCCGCAATGACGAGGCCGTCGAGTTCCGGCAGGCAACGCAGGCTCTGGACGACGGTGTCCAGCATTGTGGGAGGCGCGGCGGATCGGTGGCACACGAAACCGGCGTAGCTGCGGCTGTGGGTGAGCGCGATATGCGGCCGCTGCGGCGGTTCCAGCACCCAGAGACCCTGAAACTTAGCCTTTGTGACGCACGCCGGCTCGGCGGGCAACGAGCGGATGGAGACGAGCTGCTGGTCGGCGCCGGGGACTGCGTAAACGCCCCGGGCGACCCGGGAAACGGCGCCGCTGGCCAAGGCCGCCTTGACCTGGAAGTCCGAGACCCCGGCGGCGGCGAGGTGTTTGGCGCGTGCTACGCCGTCGTGATTTGAAAGCACTTCGGTAATTTTGGCCATGCGGACATCGTGCCGCCGCGGACGTTGGCTGGGACAGCAGGCTGTTCCGCTATGTGCACAAGCGCATGCCCCGCCGAGCGGCCCAGGATGCCGCATGTTCCAGGGTCAGCAGCGGGCATGTCCAGTCGGCGGCATCGGGCATGTCCCATGGTTGACGTAGCCGATGGACATAGTGGCATTATGCCCGTGCGTGGCCTCGAAGAATGAGCATGTCCCCCCGGAGCGGGCACGAAAAACGAGCATGTCCCCCGGAGTGGATACCAAGAACGAGCATGTTCCCCGAGGGCCGCCGGCGCACGGAAAGCGGAGGCTACGCCTGCTCGGGGCGATACCGCCGGCACCAGGCGAGCATCGCGAGAGTGACCGCCGCGCTGCCGAAGATCCAGAGATTGCCTGGGGTGTCGGCGATCACGAGGCGTTTGCCGTTTTCCACGGTGGACCACCAGCCGGTGAGGGCGTAGCAAAGGACCCCGCAGGCGGCCGTCGGAACGATGGAACGGAAAGCGGCCCCGAGCCACAGCTGGGCGGAACCGAGCAGCACAAGCGCGGCAAGGGCACCCCAAGGGACGTCGAGGCCGGCAACCACCAGAGCCTGTCGGTGCAAGGCTGTGCCCGCCGTGGCGACAAAAAGAGCTGCCGGTACGGCGGCGGCGAGGCCGCCTGCCGCACCGGCAGCTCTAATGTTCACGATTAATCCGTTGCCGGGGCGAGGGACGTCGCGGCTAGGACTTGGCGCGGGCCCGGTTGGACTTGGCACGCTGGTTGGCGTCCAGGATGAGCTTACGGATGCGGATGGATTCCGGTGTAACCTCGACACACTCGTCTTCGCGGGCGAATTCGAGGGACTCTTCGAGGGTCAGGTCGCGCGGGGGCGTCAGGTTCTCGAAGGTGTCGGAGGAAGCGGCACGCATGTTGGTGAGCTTCTTTTCCTTGGTGAT
>JAODMA010000281.1 GCA_025464545.1 Arthrobacter sp.
GATGATCGGCCAGACCATGATCAACGTCAAGGCCTCCGGCGCCCGCACCCGGATTTCAACCTTCCTGGCCGGCGTCTTCCTGCTCATTCTGGTGGTGGTCCTGGGCGATATCGTGTCGCTGATCCCGATGGCAGCGCTCGTGGCCGTGATGATCTTCGTGTCGGTGGCCACCTTCGACTGGCACAGCATCCGGCCGGCCACCCTGAAGGCACTGCCCAAGAGCGAAACCATGGTCATGGTCTCCACCGTGATCGGCGTCGTGGCCACGCACAACCTGGCCATCGGCGTTGGCGTCGGAGTGCTCGTGGCGATGGTCCTCTTCGCCCGGCGGGTCGCCCACTTCGTCACCGTGGAACGCACCCTTTCAAACGTCGACGGCGTCGAGCTCGTGACGTACCGGGTGGATGGTGAGCTCTTCTTCGCCTCCTCGAACGAGCTGTATACCCAGTTCGAATACGCCCTGGACCCGAAGCGGGTAGTCATCGACATGCATGCCTCGCACCTCTGGGATGCCTCGACCGTTGCGTCGCTGGATGCCATCACCGAGAAGTACCGGCATCACGGCAAAGAGGTCAGGATCGTCGGGCTCAACGACGCCAGCGTCTTGATGCGCGAACGCCTCGCCGGCAGGCTCGGTTCCTAGCCCGGCGGCTTCGTCACCCAGCCGCCGAGCCAGGGCGTCTCCGATTCCTCGCTGTGCGCGCCGGTGGTCCCCACTTGGGCCTGGAATGATGTCCGTGGGTTCCTTTCAGCGGGCGGCGCGTCCTTGGCCACTCCAGGGAGTCCGGGCAGGCTGCCGCCATACTTTCGGACGGAAACTCGGGGCGCGAGGCGTCCCGGAACGTGCAAAAGCGCTGGCGAACGCGAGGATCCCAGCAGCGTCGTCACGGCATTTGCGGGTCGCCGGAACCGGCCCGGCTGAACGCGCCCGACCCGGAACGACTACGCTCGGATTCATGACGCAGACGTGGGAGCCGGGCCAGGCCGGCGTACTCTGTCTTCCCTCCGGACGGCTCATCCGCGGCCGGGGGCTGTTGGCGCCGTTTCCTGGAGGGCCGCGGCCCGAGTTCGCGCTGTACCTGTTGGGCAAGCGGCCACACCCCGTGGACTGGGAGTTCCGCTGGGTGCGCTGGCGGGACCTGCGGTTGCCCGCGGATGACGCGGATGCCCTGGAGGCCCTCGAGGAAGCCTGGCGCCGTTCCGAATCGGAGCGGGTAGAGGTAGCCTGCTGGGGCGGCCGCGGCCGGACCGGGACCGCCCTCGCCTGCATCGCCGTTCTGGACGGTGTTCCCCCGGCGGAGGCTGTCGCCTTCGTGCGGCAGCACTACCGCCGGGGTGCCGTGGAAACGCCCTGGCAGCGGGCATACGTCAGCCGGTTCCGCGGCCAGCAGACCTGACGCCCGGGCCTTGCGGGGACAGCGGCCGGGAGCCGGTGGTTCGGTCTATCGGTGTGCGTACGTGAGACAGTCGGCGTTATCGGCTCCCGGGCCGACGTGCACTTCCGGGGCCTGGCACATCAGGTGGTCGTTGTGGACGCATTCGGAACGCTGGCACGCCCCAACGTCCGCGAGAACCTTCGGCAGGCCGCCGTGCACGCCAGTGTCGATGAAGGTAGCGCACGATGCATGGTCTTCGGCCCCGCCGACGGTGATGGCCGCGGCGTTGCAATGGGAATGGTCGTTGAAGGAGCAATTGGAAACACTGCAGTCTGCGACATGCGTTGTCATGGGAAGGTCCTCCGTGGTCCGGCTGCCCGGGTCGGGCCGCTACTCCATCCAAGGTAGGCCTGTCGGGACCGCGCAAAAAGACCCAATAGTGTGACCTAATCCGCGGCCATCAGTGTGAGCACGGCGATCTGGTAGCCCGCCGGTCCGTCGACCAGCTGGTAGCAGAAGCGTTCCCGGGAACGGCCACCGTAGGACCAGGTTAGGTCGACCCAGACGCTTCCTGGAGCTTCGCCCATGATGACGAGCTGCTTCCCGAGTTCACGGATGCCCTCGTATTGGTCCCACGCGGACGCGAAAAACTCCTCCGTCTGCCGGGCCTCGCTGACCGGGATGGACCGCCCCGGGAAGATGATCAGCGACGGGACAGCGTACATCCCGGCAAGCGCCCGGGCATCGCGGTCCAGCAGGGCCTTGGCGTAGCCGTCGAAAAACGCATCTACCGTCTCCTGGATGGTGCCCATGACTCCACGATACGAACCCGCGTTCGGGCGTCAAGGGCCTGCTCAAAGCCTGCGGAGACGGCCAGGCTACGCCTGCGTCAGCCGGTACCGTTCGAGTTGCTTGAGCCGTCGGAGCAGGCTGTCGCGGCGGGGGTGCGGGACGACGCCGGCCGGCTCCGCGGTGAGGTCGATGTGCTGGGTCCCGTACTGCCAGAGCAGCAGGTCGTCGAGGAGCCGGTCCGGGCCGGGGGAGTAGCGGTGGTCGAGGGCCTTGCGGACCTCGGTGATCCGGTTGGCACTCAGCAGCCCGGCGAGCTGAACGGTCTGGTTGAGTCCGTGCGCGGCCATCAGTTCGGCCGCCCAGCCCCAGTCGTCGTCGACCTTCCGGTCCACGTGCGGCAGCAGGGTCCGCCAGACGTCCCGGATCCGGTTCGGCGTGAGCTGGGCGGCCCCTTCGCCGTCCATGTCCCAGTAGCTGCGGACCTCCTCGTAGCGGTCGTGCAGGTCTGAGAAGGCGCCCTCCACGGTTTCCAGCATCGCGGCCGTGGCCGTGAACTGCCGGTCGAAATGCGGCGTCCAGGCCCGCGGATCCTCGGCCTTGAAGCGGATGTCATGCTCAATCTCGCTCCAGGCATGCGCGAACACGGTCCGGATCTGGCACTCGAAGAAGTAACTGCCGTTGGGCGGGATGTCCGGGTTGAAGAGCTGCTGGTAAGCCTTGACGGCCTCATTCTGGATAGTCCGCAGGATCAGGTGACGGCTGGAGTAGCCGTACGTTCCGGATTCGATCGAGCCGATGTCCTTTTCGCGGTCCCCGCGGCAGTCGAAGAGCTGGCGCTGGCGCTTGATCAGGTTGGCCACGACCGCATTTTCCGCGGGCAGCTTCGTAATGACGCGGACGCCCACCATGTCATTGAGCGTCCGGAACGGATCCGGGAACTTCAGCGTCGGCGGGCCGCCCGGTTCCAGGGGCTCTTCAGTCCGGGAGATCTTCTCCCGGAAGGATTCCACCGTCTTGGTGCGGCCGGTGACGAACAGCGGCGTCACCTCGGTGCCCTTGAGCATAGTGCGCAGCGTCAGCAGGACCTCCCGCGTGACCAGCTTCAGGGCAGGGCGGAGCCGCTCGTAGAGTTCCACGTTTTCCTGCACAGATTCGCGCAGGCTCGGGTCCAGTCGATCCCAGTTGCTCGCCATGTGTCCAGCTTACGGCGGAGGTACGACGGCGGGACGCTGACACCCCCTCGGTCGCCCAGTGCGGACCGCTGCAGCCGTCCTGCCCGGCGGGCTTACCCGTGGCCGGGTGACGACCAAGGTAGGCTCTGCACATAGCTGCTGTGCGGCGTCGGACTCTGATCGCGGCCGCAGCGACGGTGATATTGGGGGCAATCTCCGCTGCCTGTTCACCAGGCCCTAAGGAGGACACTGTGAAGCGGCACAAGTACAGCTACGGCGACGCCCCGAGCCAGTGGGGAGAACTTTTCCTGCCGGACGTTGCGGCACCCAAGGGAATCGTGGTCGTCATCCATGGCGGGTACTGGCGGTCCCAGTACGGCGCGGAACTCGGTGAACCGCTGGCCAAGGACCTCGCAGCCCACGGCATGGCCGCCTGGAACATCGAGTATCGCCGCGCCGGCAACGGCGGCGGCTGGCCGCACACGTTTTCCGATGTGCTGGCCGGGATCGACAAGCTGCGGGACGTCGCGGGCGAGCACGGGCTGGGACTGGACCGCGTCGTCGCCCTGGGCCATTCCGCCGGCGGGCACCTTGCCGTCTGGGCAGCCGGCCGTGACCGGTTAGGCCAGATCGGCGCGCCGGATGCGGACCGCCAGCTGCTCCGGAAAGACGACGGCGCGGTGCGCCTCACCGGCGTAGTGAGCCAGTCGGGGGTGCTGAACCTCGCTGCCGCAGAACGGCTGAACCTCAGCAACGGAGCGGTCAGCAACTTGTTGGGTGGGTCTTCGGAAAAATACCCCAAACGGCACAAATACGCGGATCCAATGAGCGCCCTCCCGTTGAATGTCCCCGTTTACGCGGTCCACGGAACCGAAGACGACACCGTCCCGATCAGCCAGTCGGAGACGTATGCGGCAGCGGCCAAAGCAACCGGGGCGCCGGTCCAGCTCCTCAGGGTTCCCGGCGACCATTTCGCCCTTATCGACCCGAAGGCCGCCGCCTACCGAAAATGCCGCGAGCTGGTCCAGTCGCTCCTGGCCTGAACTTCGGGCCTTTAGGGCCGCTTGGCTCGCTCTGGTGCAGTCCGGGCCCGAACTGGCTCAGTATGAAATGAATTCGATGAGCTCCCCGACGCGCTCCTCCGGATAATTCCGGGCGATGTCCGCCTGGCTGAGGATGCCCACGAGTTCATGGCCGTCTATCACGGGTAGCCTGCGGACCTTATGCTCCTGCATCGTCCGAATGGCCTCTTCGATGCTGTCGTCCGCGCCAATGGTTACGGGCTTGCCCTCGCCGAGCTCGCCGGCTGTCACCGTGCGAGGGTCTCCTCCGTCCGCAAGACACTTTACGACGATGTCCCGGTCCGTCAGCATTCCCTTGAGCCGGTTGTCCTCACCGCAGATCGGCAAAGACCCGACGTCGAGTTCCTTTAGTTTCCGGGCGGCCTGCTCCAGCGTTTCCTTCTCACCGACGCATTCAACGCCACCCGTCATGATGTCTCTGGCAACAGTGGGCATTTCTTCACTCCTTAGGGTTTGTTCCGCTAGTTGTCGGCGCTGTCCGAAACGGCTGAGCTAACGGCCGTGGGACTGTCGTATTCCTTTTCCGGAATGCTTTTCAAGGCGTTCAAAACGTCGCCGTCCGCGCCCTCTTTTTCGGCCGTCGAAACGAGGGTGCTGCGGTCGGCGGGATAATTGACGCCGGCCAGGAACTTCTGAATCTGGATCGGATTTGGCTTCTCGCTCATTTCAATCCTCCTTCGGGCACGGTTTCCTCGGACGTGATCTGACTGGCCCCGTCAGCCACTATGTGCTAA
Organism: Arthrobacter sp.; assembly: GCA_025464545.1. GTDB lineage: Bacteria > Actinomycetota > Actinomycetes > Actinomycetales > Micrococcaceae > Arthrobacter. Next base: position 5,157 of record JAODMA010000281.1, read on the forward strand.
GCCTACTTATCATCGCCCGTGTGCGGTAGGCCTTTACGTCCCCGGGAGTTCGCTGATTCGCCCGCGGCCTTCAACGGGCCCGGTGCGGCGGTCGGTCGAGGGGCGGGAGGCGCGGCCTGCTGCCCTAGACTGGAGGGAGGTGCGCCGGGAAGTCTGGTCGGCAATAGTTCTGTCGAGCCAAAATTTAGGACCCCACATGAGCCACCCGCCTCTTCCCGTCCCGCCGCGCCCCACCGTCTTCGGCCGGGGCAGTTATGCGGAATCGCTGCGGATCGGGGAAGTCCTCCGCAAGGAAACGGTGGGTGGTGCCCTTCTTGTGGCGGCCGCCGTGATCGCCCTCATCTGGGCCAACTCGCCGGCGTCCGGCAGCTACTTTGCCCTCCGCGACTTCTCCGTCGGCTACGAGCCCTGGCACCTGGACCTGAGCCTGGGGGCCTGGGCCGCCGACGGGCTGCTCGCCATCTTTTTCTTTCTGGTCGGGCTCGAGCTCAAACGGGAATTCATCGCCGGGGACCTGCGCCAGCCCAGCAAGTCGATCGTCCCGGTGGCCGCCGCCGTCGGCGGGGTGGTCGTTCCGGCCCTCATCTACGCCCTGGTCAACCTCGGCAGTCCCGGAACGCTGCGCGGCTGGGCCATCCCCACGGCCACGGATATCGCCTTCGCCGTCGCCGTGCTGGCCATTATCGGATCGCACCTCCCCAGTGCCCTGCGCATTTTTCTGTTGACCCTGGCGGTGGTGGACGATCTGCTGGCCATCACCATCATTGCGGTCTTCTACTCCAGCGACCTCCAGCCGGTACCGCTCCTAGTGGCCCTGATGCCGCTGGCACTCTACACCTTCCTGGCGCAGAGGTACCGGCGCTTCTTCGGCGTCACGTCCGGCGCCGCCTGGGTCATCCTGATGCCGTTGGGCGTCATGGTCTGGGCTCTTGTCCATGCCTCCGGCATCCACGCCACGGTGGCCGGCGTCCTGCTGGGCTTTGCCATCCCCGTCCTCCGCTCCAAGGCCAGCGGCGGTCCGGAGGCAGGGCCCGGGCTGGCCGAGGTCTTCGAACACCGGTCGCGTCCCATCTCCGCCGGCATCGCAGTGCCGCTCTTTGCCTTCTTCTCGGCCGGCGTCTCGGTGGGCGGCTGGGAGGGGCTCGGGTCGGCCCTGAGCAGCCCGGTGGCCGTGGGCATCATTCTTGCCCTCGTGCTGGGAAAGCCACTGGGCATCCTCGGCACGACATGGCTGCTGACCAGGGCCACCAAGGCCCGCCTGGACGACTCGTTCAAGTGGATCGACATCTTCGGCGTCGCGATCCTGGCCGGCATCGGCTTCACGGTATCGCTGCTGGTGGCCGAACTGAGCTTCGGCCACGGCAGTATCCACGACGATCAGGCCAAAGTGGGGATCCTTGCCGCCTCCCTGCTCGCGGCACTGCTGGCCGCGGTGGTGTTGCGGGCCCGGAACCGGCATTACCGCAAAGCCGAGGAGGAAGAGAAAATCGACTCCGACCACGATGGCATCCCGGACGTCTACCACCAGGACAACACTGGCTAGAGGGGCGTCATGCGAGAGGGCCCCGCCTTGTTGCGCACATACCCTTGGGGGTATTATGAGGATAGGTAACGACCGGATTTCCCGGCAACGCGAGAGGACACCAATGAAGAGCATCTCCGTTCAGGAACTGGCAGCGCTGGGTCAGGACGCGCTTATCGTGGACGTCCGCGAGGACAATGAATTCGCCGCGGTCCGTGTCGCCGGGACCACGAGCATCCCGCTTTCCCGGTTCGTGCAGTCCCTGGCCGATGTTCCAGCCCCCGGCGCCGTCTACGTGTTGTGTGCGGCCGGCGCCCGCAGCGCCCAGGCCACCGCCTACCTTGCCGACCATGGGTATGACGCCGTCAACGTCACCGGCGGCATCAACGAATGGCAGCTCGCCGGCCTCCCCGTCGACCGCGGCTGAGCAGAACCGGCTGAGCCGGCACGCCGGGCAGGCCGCAGGAGGGACCATGGACGTCATCGTGATCGAAACCCCACAACTGGGGGACCGGAGCTACCTCGTCCACGACGGTGAGGTGGCGCTGGTCATTGACCCGCAGCGGGACATTGACCGGGTTGAAGCGGCCGCCCGGGATGCCGGGGTCAGGATCACGCATGTGGCCGAAACCCATCTGCACAACGACTACCTCACCGGGGGCTTAGCCCTGGCGCGGGCGCACGGCGCGAGCTACCTCGTGAACGTCGCGGAGCCCGTGGAGTTTGAGCGCCAACCGATCAGGGGCGGCCAGACTGTCCGGGTCGGTTCGCTCACGGTCAAGGCAGTCGCCACGCCGGGCCATACGCACACACATCTGTCCTTCATCGTGGACGACGGCGCGAAGCAGGCCGTCTTCTCCGGCGGCAGTCTGCTCTACGGCTCTGTCGGCCGTACAGACCTCGTTGCCGCTGCCGATACCGTTGGTCTCACCCACGACCAGTACTCCTCGGTGCGGCGCCTGGTCGAGGAGGCCGCCGTCGACGCGGCCCTCTTTCCGACGCACGGCTTCGGCTCCTTCTGTTCCTCCGGCCCGGCCAGCGTGGCGGGATCCTCGACCATCGCCGAGCAGCTCACCGCCAACCACGCCCTCACGGACCCGGACGAGGACCACTTCGTCAGCGAACTCATCGCCAACCTCACCGCTTACCCCTCCTACTACGCCCATATGGCCGTGGCCAACGCCCGTGGGCCCGGCCCGGCGGAGCTGGCCGTGCCGGAATCCGTTGACCGCGCGGAACTCGCCCGGCGCCTCACGGATGGCGAGTGGGTGGTGGACCTGCGCCATCGCGTGGCCTATGCCAAGCAGCACCTGCACGGCAGTGTGAGCTTCGAATACGGCAACAGCTTCAGCACCTATCTCGGCTGGCTCCTGCCGGTGCAGGAGCCGCTAACCTTGGTGGGCTCCCACGAGGATGTGGAAAATGCCGTCCGCGATCTCTCCCGGATCGGCATCGACGGCCCGGATGCCGCCGTCGGAACGGACCAACATGCGCTGGCACCCGAGTGCGTCCTGGACTCCTATCCCCGGGTGGGCTGGGAGGGCGTGCTGGCGGGCCGCGCCCCTTCCGATGCTGTCCTCGATGTGCGCCGCGCCGACGAATATGCCAGGTCGCGCGTGGCCGGTGCGGTGAACATCCCGCTGCACGATCTGCTGCCCCGGCTGGGGGAAGTGCCCGCCGGGAAGCTGTGGGTGCACTGCGCTTCCGGGTACCGGGCCGGCATTGCCGCCAGCCTCCTGCACCGGGCCGGCAGGGACGTCGTCCACGTCGACGCCAGGTTCCGCGAGGCCGCGGCCGCCGGGATCCGCCTCGACCCGATCCGCACTGCAGGTGGCTGAGCCGGCAGCGGCGGCGAAACACTAGGGCGCCGGGTCGCGTTCTCTGGCAGAGTATGACCATGCTCACAGTAATTGGCGAGGGCCTTGTCGACGTCGTCCAGCGGTCCTCCGG
>JAODMA010000184.1 GCA_025464545.1 Arthrobacter sp.
CTTAGCCAGGCCATCGCCGTGACCGCGCTTCTGGCCCTGGCTGGAACCGCGACTCTCCTAACCAGCGCGGTACGTGCAATCCCCAGATTGCCGGACCGACGGAGAGCCAGGACGTAAGGACTTTCCCGGGAACTCGCAGCTTGAAGCTGCTTATCAACTTTCTGGCGGCCGCCGGAGGCGCTGCTCAATGTAGGACGCGACGTCTGCAACCCCAATCCGCCAGATGCCCCTATCCCCGACCTGGGTTCCGCACAAACCGTCCAAGTGGTGCACTAGCTCTCGGACGATGACCCGTCCGTGCGGTCGTGCTTTTTCAGCTGTCTTTGAGTCGCCGGCCCGGACAGAGCCCGGCAGCACTGCCAGGCAGAAGCGCCAGGGTGAAGCTGCTCATATCCTCCACCGATGTGCGGCCGCCGATCAACCCTGACAGGCTCATCACCCGATGAACCACCCTGCTGCTCGACGGCGCGATTGCCTGGGGCCATGACTTCAACGCCTCCCCCTGACAAGGTCGCCCAGGATCTGACGAAGCTGGGAGCCGCACTGGACGCAACCATCCCTGCCCGGCCGAGTCGAACCGCCTCGTAGCGACGTGGAACGTCACAGCATTCGGCGATCTTACCGACGAATGGGTGGCCGGGCCCCGGGACTCCCCCAAGCGCGACTGGCACGCCGTGGCCTGCATAGCCGAGGTGGCTTCCCGCTTCGACGTCATCGCCCTGCAGGAGTCCCGGCGGAGCACGAAGGCGCTGCGCTTCCTGCTCCAGACGCTGGGCACGACGTGGAAGGTCATCGCCTCCGACGTGACCGAGGGCTCCGCCGGCAACGGCGAACGCTTGGCCTTCCTCTACAACGCGGACCGGGTTCAGCCCTCAGGCCTGGTCGGTGAGGTCGTCCTGCCTCCCATCGGGGCCGATCCGGCACGACAGTTCGCCCGCAGCCCGTACTTCGCCGGCTTCAGCCGCCCGGGGACAGAGTTCACGCTGGCCTCCGTCCACGTTCTCTGGGGCAAGAATGCCGCCGAACGGCTCCCCGAAGTCACCGCCTTCGCGCAGGGATGCGCGACTGGGCGGACCGGCCCAACGACTGGAACAACAACCTCATGGTCCTGGGCGACTTCAACCGGGACCGCATCGGCGACCCACTCTATGAGGCCTTCGTCGCCACCGGACTCTGGCCGCCGGCCGAACTGAACGATGTACCCCGGACCATCTTCGACGACGACAAGAACCGGCACTTCTACGACCAGCTCGCCTGGTTCTCTGAACCCGACGGCACTCCCCTGCTGGACGGGCTCACCTACACTCAGCGAGCCGGATGCTTTGACTTCATCCCGCACATCATGACCGGCCTGACCCGAAATGAGATCTCATGGCGGATCTCGGACCACTACCCGCTCTGGAGTGAATTCCGTCTGGGCGGGAGCTAGATGTCAACCGGCGAACCACGCAGCTTTCCTGTTGCTTTTCAGCCCGCCTGTTACTTTCCACCCCAGGTAATACTCCGTGGACAGGGGCGGTGGCCGGTGTCCACGCGACCGCGTCAGCTGACCTGCAAAACACGGGATGGCCGCACCCCCGCAGGTAGCGAATATCCATGCGAGGGTGCAACATGTGGCTCATGGATTTTGCATCGAACGTGGGTCGGGATGGGGGCCACGTCGTCCTGCTGGGCGATTCCATCTTCGACAACGCCGCCTACGTTGACGGCGGCCCGGACGTCATCACCCAGTTGCGGGAAGAGCTGCCGGGATGGAAATGCTCGCTCCTTGCGGTGGACGGGGACGTGATCGCCGGCGTCGCCCGCCAGCTGGGCGAACTCCCCTTGGACGCTACCCACCTGGTCGTGAGCGTGGGCGGAAACGACGCCCTCGGATATGCGCCTCTACTGCAGGAGCATCCGGCTTCGGTGGCGGAGGCATTGCTTCTGCTTGGTGCGGCGAGTGACAGGTTCGACGCAGACTACCGGGCGATGCTTCCTGCCGTCCTGGCCCAGAACCTGCCCGCGGCCGTTTGCACCATCTATGACACGCCCCCCTCGGAGCCAAACCAGAAGGTAATCAAGGCCGCACTGTCCCTCTTCAATGACGCCATTACACGGGCTGCCTTTTCCGCAGGAGCACCGCTGATCGACCTGCGGCTTATCTGCTGCGAAGATTCGGATTACGCGAACCCCATCGAGCCTTCCTCGCGGGGCGGACGCAAGATTGCGCAGGCCATTGCTACCCTCGTCCGGACCGGGCGTCCTGGTCCTCATTCGGTTGTTGTTGCCTGAGCCAAGCAGGAATTCCCTAGGCATCCAGGCGCTGAGCGATGCACTGATCACGATCTGCCCGCCGGCACTCCAAGCGGCACTCTTCCAAGCTGCCGCGAGGCATCCGAGGTTCCAGTCGCTGCGCCCCTCAGTGGACATGATTCGAGCCTGCAGCGCTGCGGCTCCGGGGGCGGAGCAGAAGCTGCCGGCGGATCCTAGGCCCACGCTGTCTGGGCAGGTTAGGGTGGCGGCAGTATTCGCCTCTTGGATTGGGGACCAATGAACTTTTGGCGTTCTATGATGAACTTGCCGCAGCCGGTGAAGGGCTGCCTTGTCGCCTACCTGGTCGTCTTCGCAGTGGTCTTCCTGTCCGTCCCTCTCCTTGCGATCATTGGGCAGGAACAAGCCGTCAGCGTGGCGCCCTGGACGAGGGGCGCCCTGGGCTTGTCCGCGGTGGCGCTGGGGCTGGTGCTGGTCTTCGACGTCCGCGGATCCGCGCGCGCCTATGCCGCGATGACGAAGGACTTCAAACCCCTCGGGATTGACTACTCCAAGTCGTTCTTCTCAAAGCCGCTGTTCATCAGATTCTTTGGCGCATGTTCGCGCTCA
>JAODMA010000021.1 GCA_025464545.1 Arthrobacter sp.
CGACCCGCGCCGTGGAAGGCACCGACGTTGACTTCGGTGCCCTGACCCGTGAGCTGATCACCTACCTCGGCAACAACGGCGCGGAGATCAACTACGGCCACGACGTCTCCGGAATCAAGCGCGCCTCCGACGGCGGCTGGGACCTTTCGCTCAAGCACCCGCGCTCCGGAGAGCACGGCTCGATCCACGCGAAGTTCGTCTTCGTGGGAGCCGGCGGCGGCGCGCTGCACCTGCTGCAGGCCTCCGGCATCCCGGAAAGCAAGGGTTACGGCGGATTCCCCGTGTCCGGACAGTTCTTCCGCTGCACCGACGAAACGCTCGCAGCCCAGCACAGCGCCAAGGTCTACGGCCAGGCATCCGTGGGAGCCCCGCCGATGTCCGTACCGCACCTCGACACCCGCTACGTCAACGGCAAGCGCTCCCTGCTGTTCGGCCCCTACGCCGGCTTCTCCACGAACTTCCTCAAGAACGGCTCCTACCTGGACCTGCCGCTGTCCATCCGGCCCTCCAACATCATCCCGATGCTGGCCGTCGCCAAGGACAACATGGACCTCACCGCGTACCTGGTCAAGGAAGTCGCCAAGCGCCACGGCGCCAAGGTCGAGGCGCTGCGCGAGTACTACCCGGAAGCCAAAGACGGCGACTGGGAACTCATCACGGCCGGTCAGCGTGTTCAGATCATCAAGAAAGATCCGAAGAAGGGGGGCGTGCTGCAGTTCGGCACCGAAGTCATCGCCGGACGCGACGGAACCATCGGCGCCCTGCTCGGAGCATCCCCGGGCGCATCGACCGCAGTGCCGATCATGATCGAACTGCTCCAGAAGTCCTTCCCGAAGAACTTCAAGGGCTGGCAGGCCAAGTTCAAGGAGATGATGCCCGGCTACAACGTCAAGCTCAACGAGAACCCGGAGCTCGCCGCCCGGCTGGAAGCCGATACGGCCAAGGCCCTGCAGCTCGAACCGGTCCGCGCCGCCCGAAGCTGACGCTCTCCCCGGGTCGCGGCACGCCAGCGCTTTGATCTCACCCTTCGAAGTACCTCCGTCGACCCACCAGGAGACCAGATGTTCCGGCTCGCAAAGCTATCCCTGGCCAACCGGGCACTGATCGCGCTGATCACCGTGTTCGCGTCGGTCTTCGGCGTGATCACGATGACCTCGCTCAAACAGGAGCTCATCCCGTCCATCGAGTTCCCGCAGATCACGGTCATCACCTCGATGCCGGGTGCGTCTCCGGAAGTCGTGGACAAGCAGATCAGCGGTCCGTTGGAGACGGCGCTTAACGGCGTCGAGGGCCTGGAGTCAACGTCGTCCACCTCCCGCAACGGCGTCTCACAGATCAGCATGCAGTTCACGTACGGTTCGAATCTCGACCGTGCCCGGAACCAGATCGACCGGGCTATCTCCAACGCCAAACGCTCCCTGCCGGACGACGTCCAGCCGCAGGCCATCGCCGGCAGCATCAGCGATTTCCCGATCGTGTTCCTGGCCGTCTCCTCGGACAAGCCGCTCAGCGATCTGAACGCGGACCTCGCCCGGCTCAGCGTGCCCCGGCTGCAGAAGCTCGACGGCGTCCGCGGGGCCGAAGTGACCGGCGGCGCCACCCAGCACATCAAGATCCTCCCCCGCGCCGATGCCATGGCCGCGTCCGGCGCGACCCTGGCATCGATCAGCAATGCACTCAGGAACAACGGCGCCCTGGTTCCGGCCGGAACCATCGAGGAACAGGGCAAGACTCTTTCCCTTCAGATCGGCAGTCCGGTGGACTCGCTCGACGCGGTCAAGGCCCTCCCGCTGGGAGGCACCAAAAGCGCCGCGACCATCGGCAGTGTGGCGGACGTGAGCATCACCGAAGACGCCCGTACCTCGATCACCCGCACCAACGGCAAGGAAACCCTCGCCCTGTCCGTCACCAAGAAGCCCGAGGGCGACACGGTGGGCATCTCCAATGCGGTGAAGGATTCCATCCCCCAGCTCGAAGCCGAACTTGGCTCCAATGCGACGTTCACGCCGATCTTTGACCAGGCGCCGTTCATCGAAAAATCGATCAAGGACCTCACTACCGAGGGCCTGCTGGGACTGGGCTTCGCAGTCGGGGTGATCCTGGTGTTCCTGATGTCCGTCCGCTCCACGCTGGTGACGGCGGTTTCCATCCCGCTGTCACTGCTGATCACGTTCATCGGGCTCTCGGCCACCGGCTACTCGCTGAACATCCTGACCCTCGGGGCGCTCACGATCGCGATCGGGCGGGTCGTGGACGACTCGATCGTGGTGATCGAGAACATCAAGCGCCACCTCAGTTACGGCGAGCCCAAGATCACCGCCATCCTGACCTCCATCCGTGAGGTTGCCGGAGCCATCACGGCTTCCACCCTGACTACCGTGGCCGTGTTCCTGCCGATCGCCTTTGTCTCCGGCCTCGCCGGGGAACTCTTCCGCCCCTTTGCGCTCACCGTAACCATCGCGCTGCTGTCCTCGCTGCTCGTCTCGCTCACCATCGTCCCGGTCCTGGCGTTCTGGTTCCTGAGGAATCCGGCCGAAAGGGCCGACGCCGGGGGACTCTCCGCGCGGGACATTGCAGCGAAGGCCCACGAGGCCGAGCAGCGCACGCTGCTGCAGCGCGGCTACCTCCCCGTGCTCAGTAAGACCCAGAAACATCCCGTGGTCACCTTGATCGCGGCCGTGCTGGTGCTCGGGGGCACCGCCGCGATGACCCCGCTGCTGGCCACCGACCTGCTGGGACGCTCCGGTGAAAACAGCATGACCGTCAGGCAGGCCCTGCCGGCAGGCACCAGCCTGGCTGAGGCCAGTACCGCCGCCATCCAAGTCGAGACTGTGCTGCGCGACATTGACGGCATCAAGGACGTCCAGGTAACTACCGGAAACGCCCAGACCGGCTTCTCGGCGCTGCTCTCCACCGGCGCCACCAATTCCAGCTTCACGGTAGTCACCGACGAAAAGGCCAACCAGGGCAGGCTCCAGGACACCGTCCGCCGTGAGCTCGCCAAGGTCCCAGGCGCCGGCAAGATCACCGTCGGCTCCCAGCAAGGCGGCTTCGGGACGTCCTCGACCGTCGACATCACGCTCAAGGCCGCGACCACTTCCGACCTCCGGGCTGCCAGCGATGCACTGGTCCAGGCCCTCGACGGGGTCCCCGGCACCAGCGAGGTCGCCACTAACCTGGCCGCCAGCCAGCCGGTCGTCCAGGTGAAGGTGGACCGCGCCAAGGCTGTCGCCGCGGGCCTGACCGAGGAACAGGTGGCCGGGGTGCTCGCCACCACCATCAGCCCGATCCCGGCCGGCACAGTCCGCATCGACACCAATGATTTCCCGGTCCGGATCGGCGAAGGCACCCGCTTCACCAGCATCGGTGCGGTCCGGAACATCCCGCTGCCCACCGCAGCCGGAGCGGTGCCGCTGAGCAGCATCGCCGCCGTGGAGCAGGTGGAAGTTCCCGTGTCCGTCACCGCCAGCAACGGCCAGCGGACCGCACGTGTCTCGGTCACGCCGTCGGGCTCCAACCTCGGCGCCGTGAGCACCGAAGTCCAGGCCCGGCTGAAGACCGTCGACCTGCCGCCCGGCGTGACGGCCACGATCGGCGGGGCGACGACGCAGCAGGCGGAGTCCTTCGGCCAGCTGGGTCTGG
>JAODMA010000298.1 GCA_025464545.1 Arthrobacter sp.
AAGGCAGGCATTTCAAATGGCACATAAAAAAGGCGCGAGTTCCACTCGCAACGGTCGTGACTCCAACGCCCAGTACCTCGGCGTGAAGCGCTTCGGCGGCCAGGTCGTTTCCGCAGGCGAGATCATCGTCCGCCAGCGCGGCACCCACTTCCACCCGGGCGCCGGCGTTGGCCGCGGCGGGGACGACACCTTGTTCGCCCTGACCCCCGGTGCAGTCGAGTTCGGCACCCGCCGTGGTCGTCGCGTTGTGAACATCGTGGCTGCAGCAGCTGCAGAGTAACAACAAGTTCTAAATCGGTGGGGCGGGCCATTTGGTCCGCTCCACCGGTGTTTTAACCGCATTACAATCATCTTGGGCCCCTTTGCGGGTCCAGGGAACAGCACTGAGGAGATCCACGTGGCGAGCTTTGTAGACCGGGTAGTACTGCACGTATCCGGCGGTACCGGCGGCCACGGCTGTGTCTCCGTCCACCGCGAGAAGTTCAAGCCCCTCGGCGGACCCGACGGCGGCAACGGCGGCAACGGCGGCGACGTCATCCTCCGCGTCGACCCGCAGACCACCACGCTGCTCGACTACCACCACGCCCCGCACCGGCACGCCACCAACGGCGGACCCGGCATGGGCGACTGGCGCGGCGGCAAGAACGGCGAAACCCTCATCCTTCCGGTGCCCGAGGGCACCGTGGTGAAGTCCAAGGACGGCAGGGTCCTCGCCGACCTCGTAGGCGAAGGCGCGGAGTACGTCGCGGCCGCCGGTGGCATCGGAGGTCTCGGCAACGCCTCGCTCTCCTCCCAGAAGCGCCGCGCCCCCGGCTTCGCGCTGCTGGGCATCGAGGGCGAATCCAGCGACGTCGTCCTGGAGCTGAAGTCCATCGCGGATATCGCCCTGGTCGGCTTCCCCTCCGCCGGCAAGTCCAGCCTGATCGCCGCGATGTCCGCCGCCCGGCCCAAGATCGCGGATTACCCGTTCACCACCCTGATCCCGAACCTCGGCGTCGTCCAGGCCGGCGAGGTCCGCTTCACCATTGCGGACGTCCCGGGCCTGATCGAAGGCGCCAGCGAGGGCAAGGGCCTGGGCCACTACTTCCTGCGCCACGTCGAGCGCTGCGCCGCCCTCGTGCATGTACTGGACTGCGGAACGCTCGAGTCCGACCGTGACCCGCTCTCCGACCTGGCGGTCATCGAAGCCGAACTCGAGAAGTATGCGGTGGACATGAGCTTCGCCGGGTCCGACGGCGAAGTCGTGCCGCTGAACCACCGTCCCCGCCTGGTCGCCCTGAACAAGGTGGACCTCCCGGACGGCAAGGACATGGCCGAATTCGTCCGGCCGGAACTCGAGTCCCGCGGCTACAAGGTGTTCGAGATCTCCGCCACGAGCCACGAGGGCCTCCGCCAGCTCGGCTTCGCCATGGCCGAAATCGTCCAGGCAGCACGCGACGAGCTCGCCGCCGCCCCGCCCAAGGTGCACGCGCCGGTCCTCAAGCCCCGCGCCGTGAACGAATCGGGTTTCAAGATCCGCCGCGAGGAGAAGAACCTGGAACCGCTGTTCCGCGTGCTTGGCGACAAACCTGTGCGTTGGGTCAAGCAGACCGACTTCACCAACGAGGAAGCCATCGGCTACCTCGCGGACCGCCTCGCCAAGCTCGGCGTCGAAAACGAACTGTTCAAGCAGGGCGCCAAACCCGGCGACACGGTTGTCATTGGCGAGGACGACGGCGTCGTCTTCGACTGGGAGCCGACCATGATGGCCGGCGCGGAACTGCTGGCTTCGCCGCGCGGCACCGACGTGCGTTTCGCCGACATCGGCGACCGTCCCACCCGCGGACAGAAGCGGGACGAGCAGCTCGAACGCCGCGAGGCCAAGGCCGCCGCCCGCGCCGAGCTCGAAGCCGAGCGCAAGGCCGGCATCTGGACCGAATCCGTCAGCGGACGCCGGGCCGTCAAGCCGGTCAAGGAGAGTGGACTGGGCGCAGCAGATGACGAGTAAAACCGTCATCGTGCCGGGCACGGCGGGCAAGGCGGAACCCCCGGCAGCTGTCGGATCGGCTCCTGCGCTGGCCGTCCCGGACGGTCCAGCCCCGCACCCTTCCGCCCGGAACTCCGCCGTCCCGGACCGCTCCGCGCTGTCCGGTGCCCGCCGGATTGTGGTGAAGGTCGGTTCGTCGTCCCTGACCAGCATCAAGGGCGGCATCTCGGAAGAGGCCCTGACCGGCCTTGCCGATGCCCTGGCGCACAAGCGCAACGAAGGCGCCGAAATCATCCTGGTGTCCTCCGGCGCCATCGCCGCCGGACTGGCCCCGCTCGGGCTGGAGAAGCGGCCCCGCGACCTCGCCACCCAGCAGGCCGCCGCGAGCGTGGGCCAGGGCCTCCTGATGGCCCGCTACACCCACGCCTTCGGAGCCCACGGCGTCACCGTCAGCCAGGTGCTGCTGACCGCCGACGATTTCATGCGCCGCAGCCAACACACCAACGCCTTCCGCGCCCTGGACCGGCTGCTGAACCTCGGCGTCGTGCCGGTGGTCAACGAAAACGACACCGTCGCCACGCACGAGATCCGCTTCGGCGACAATGACCGGCTGGCGGCCCTCGTGGCGCACCTGGTCCGCGCCGACGCGCTGGTGCTGCTCTCCGACGTCGACTCCCTCTACGACGGGCCGCCCTCGCACGGCGCCCGGCGGATCCCGCATGTCACGGGCCCGCACGACCTCGACGGGGTCTCCATCGGCAGCACCGGCAAGGCCGGAGTCGGCACCGGGGGAATGGCCACCAAGGTCGAGGCGGCGATGATCGCCGCAGGCTCCGGCATCCACGCCCTCGTCACCTCGACCGGGAACGCCGCCGCGGCATTGGCCGGACACGACGTGGGAACCTGGTTCTCGGTCAGCGGCTCCCGCAAGCCGATCAGGCTTCTGTGGCTGGCGCACCTGGCGTCGGTGGAAGGCACTCTCGTGCTCGACGACGGTGCCGTGCAGGCCGTGCGCGACCGGCGCACCTCGCTGCTGCCCGCCGGCATCACCGCCGTAACCGGCTCCTTTGAAGCCGGCGACCCGGTGGAGATGGTCTCGACGGACGGCACGGTGATCGCCCGCGGGCTGGTCAACTATGCCTCCGACGAACTCCCGCAGATGCTGGGCCGGTCCACCAAGGAGCTCGGCAAGGCGCTCGGCCGCGGATATGACCGTGTGGTTGTTCATGTTGACGATCTGGTGCTGGTCTAAGCCTGCCGCTCGCCTAAACTGGAGGCATGACTGAGGCCCCGACTCCCCGCTCCGCCGTGCTCGCCGACAAGCTGATTGCCGAAGGTCTGATCCCTGCGGACGAACCGGCGGAAGGTGGCCGCGAAGTCCCGGTGTCCCCGGAGGCCGCCGAGGCAAGCGGAGTTGTCGATGTTGAGGCCGCCGTCCACGCCATTGCCGACCGCTCCCGGCACGCCGCCCGCCGGATGGCCCGCGCCAACCGCGCCTGGAAGGACCGTGGCCTGCGGGCGATCGGCGCCGCGCTGCTGGAGGGCAGCCGCCAGATCCTCGCCGCCAACGCCAAGGACGTTTCCGCGGGACGGGCCAACGGCACGTCCGCGGCCATGCTGGACCGGCTCACCCTCACCGACGCGCGGATCAAAGCCCTGGCCGCGGCCCTGGAAAACCTCGCCACGCTGCCCGATCCGGTGGGAAACGTGATGCGCGGCCAGACACTCCCCAACGGGCTCCGGCTGCGCCAGATCAACGTGCCGATGGGCGTCGTCGCGGCCATCTACGAGGCGCGGCCCAACGTCACCGTGGACATCGCCGGGCTGGGCCTCAAGAGCGGCAACGCCGTCATCCTGCGCGGCGGGACCGCCGCCGCCGCCACTAACGCCGCCCTCGTCACCATCCTCCGCGACGCGCTGGAATCAGTGGGCTTGCCGGCCGACGCCGTGCAGACGGTGGACCAGTACGGCCGCGAGGGCGCCAACGCCCTGATGCGCGCCCGGGGCCGGGTGGACGTCCTGATACCCCGGGGCGGCCGCGAACTGATCCAGTCCGTCGTGGCAAACGCCTCGGTGCCGGTCATTGAGACGGGGGAGGGCAACGTCCACATCTTCCTCGACGCCTCCGCGAACGAGGACATGGCCGTGGAGATCCTGCTGAACTCCAAAACCCAGCGGCCCAGCGTTTGCAACACCGTGGAAACCCTGCTGGTGCACTCCGGCTCCACGGTGCTGCCCGCCGTCGCCGCCGCGCTGCGCGCCGCCGGTGTCACCCTGCACACCGACGAGCGGATCCGGAAGGCGCTGCCGGCGTCCATCGAAACCGTCCCCGCCACGAAAGAGGACTGGGCCACGGAATACATGGACCTGGACCTCGCCGTGGCCATGGTGGACAGCCTGGATGAGGCCGTCCGGCACATCCGCGCCTGGTCAACCGGGCATACCGAGGCCATCCTCACCAACGACCTTGCCAATGCCGAGCGGTTCATCGCCGAGGTCGATTCGGCCGCCGTGATCGTAAACGCCTCCACCCGGTTCACCGACGGCGGTGAGCTGGGGCTCGGCGCGGAGGTCGGGATTTCCACCCAGAAGCTGCACGCCCGCGGCCCGATGGGACTGACCGAGCTGACCACCACCAAGTGGATCGTCCAGGGTGAGGGCCAGATCAGGGCCTAACAACGCTGTAACATGGAACAGAAGTCCGGAACGGCGGGGACAACCGCCGTCGTAAATTCTTGAAGTCACTAGGGGAGAACATGCTGTCGCAGCAGATCGCCACAATCGTCGCCGCCACCGGCGAATCGGGCCACGAGGAACTCGCGCCGCTTTGGGCCGAGCCTTGGGTTTTCGGGGTAGCGATCCTCGCGATCCTGCTCGTTCTGATGTTCATCACGCTGTCCTACTCCAACCTCGGCAGGCGCCATGAGGTCGTCGAGGAACACTCAGATCCGCACCGCCAGCACCCGAACAAGCACGATCACGGCCAGGGCCACTGATATTTCCGCCACCATGAAGGAGAACGGCGCCACGCGCCGCGTGCGTTTAGGTGTGATGGGCGGCACGTTCGACCCGATCCACCACGGGCACCTTGTCGCCGCCAGTGAAGTGGCGGCGGAGTTCGACCTGGACGAGGTCGTGTTCGTGCCCACCGGCCAGCCGTGGCAGAAGATGAGCAAGAAGGTCAGTGAGGCGGAGCACCGGTACCTCATGACGGTCATTGCCACGGCCTCGAATCCCCGGTTCACCGTCAGCCGCGTGGACGTGGACCGTCCGGGGCCGACTTACACGATCGACACGCTGCGTGACCTGCGCACGCTGCGCCCCGACGCCGACCTTTTCTTCATCACCGGCGCGGACGCCCTGGCCCAGATTCTTTCCTGGAAAGACATCGACGAGCTGTGGTCCCTGGCGCACTTCGTCGGGGTCACCCGGCCCGGTCACGTGCTGGACGGCATGGGCCGCAAAGACGTGAGCCTGCTTGAAGTCCCGGCCATGGCGATCTCCTCCACGGACTGCCGCGCCCGCGTGGCCGCCGGCAATCCCGTCTGGTACCTGGTGCCCGACGGTGTGGTCCAGTACATCGCCAAATATGGACTGTACGACGGCGACCCGGACCCCGCCGTCGACCCGGCGGGACAAGCTGTCGGCATCGAAGCAGAGAACGAAGCGGCCCGGTACAGCCGGTCCAACAACATTAATCAACCAGCCAGCACTGAATGAGTCTGCAATGAGTCAGGAACAGCCACCCGTCCGCAGCCGCCGCGAATTGCGCCAGGCTCGGGATGAACGCCGGGAAGCGGGCCCGGAGTCCGGCACTGCGGCTCCCGGCGCGGTTGGTCCTGCCTCACATCCAGCCTCCCCGGAGGCCACCGCCACGCAGCCGTCCACCTCGGCGGGTCCTGGCGAGCCCACGGCCGCCGAAATCACCGGACGCAGCCGCCGGGTGGCTGACGGCCCGGTAGATTCCGTGCGCACGCCGCCCGGGGCCGAACGGTCCTCCCAGGTCCGCGCACGGGACCGTGCCGCGCTCCGCACGATCAAGGAACTCGCGGAAAAAGAAGGCCACCTCGCAGCCGGCGGGCCTCCCACCCGGCGCCAGTTGAGGCTGCTGCAGCTGGCAGCGGAAACCGCCCCTGCTACCGCGGCCAACCTGATCCTTCCCGCGTCGCCGCGGACCCGGGCAAACCCTGCAGTCAGCCAGCCGGGCACCAAGCCCGGGTCAGAATCCGGCGACGCACCCGCAGCCGGCCAACCTTCAACAGCGAAAGCGGCGGCCGGCAAGGCCCCCGGGGAGACAGCCGCCGTCAAGGCAGCTCCGGGTCCCGCCAGCGACGCGAAGGGAACCGGCGCGGGCCCCGCCACTGGCGCTCCCGGCGCGGGGGGCCAGCTCCCCGACGGCATGACCGTCGAGCAGGCCCTCGCCGCACGCGAACTGCTGGCCCAGCAGGCGCAAAACCAGCTGTCCAAAATGGAGCACATCGCGGCCTACGACCCGGACGCGGTCGATCCGGACGTCCTCGCCGAGCAGATCGCGCTGGCCGAGCGCGCCGCGGTGCTGAACCGGCGGGCCGCTGCCAAGCAGAAGCTGGCCGAACAGAACAGCCAGCCGGCGCCACCGCCGAACGACCCGTCCACCGCCAGCAACCTGGCCATGGTCACCCCCTTGGAATTTGAGCAAGTCCCCGGCGTGGAGCGGCCTGTCATGAAGCGCCCTGCCACGTCGTACGTTCCGGTCGTCACCAATCCGGGCCCCCGGGTGGAGGACCCCCGGAAGTCCGGCACCCGCCGGCCCGGATCGTCCCGGCAACGTTCAGTGCCGGCGACTGGCCGTGCCGGTGAGCTCGCCCGCGCCGAGGCCGCCACCAAGGGCACCGCCCCGACGGCCACGCGCACTCATCCGGCGGTGCCGCCCGCCGTGGCCCCGAAGTCGGAAGAGGAGTTCGCCGGGAGGACCCCGGTGGCTGCCAACTCCGCCTACGGCCTGGATCCCCTCGACGCGGCCACGGCAGGCCTCGGCAGGGCCCGCCGCCTCCGGATGCTGCAGCTGGGCGTGCTGGCCCTGGGCATCCTCGCCCTGATTGCCGGTATCACGCTGATCATCACCGGCCTCGCCGGCTAGCGACCGTCGTCGGCCGAAGCCCGGCCCCTGTTCCATCAAAGCTTTTCATCCCAAAAGATTTCACCCCAACAAGGAGTCCCGTGACTGCAACAGAATCATCAATCGCCACAGCCCGCCACGCAGCCCGAGCTGCCTCGGAGAAACTCGCCGATGACATCGTGGCGCTGGACGTCAGCGAGCGGCTGGCCCTGGCCGATGTCTTCCTGATCGCCTCGGCACCTTCCGAGCGCCAGGTCAATGCGATCGTGGACGGCATCGAAGAAGAGCTCACCAAGTTCGGCCTCAAGCCGACGCGCCGCGAAGGACGTTCCGGCGGACGCTGGGTCCTGCTGGATTATTCCGACATCGTCATCCACGTCCAGCACGAGGAAGACCGGGTGTTCTACGCTCTCGAGCGCCTCTGGAAGGACTGCCCCGTGGTGGACCTGCAACTGGGCGACGACGCATCCGCTAAGGCCGCAGTCGCCTCCGAATCGGAGTAGGCCCGCAGACCAGCAACCAGCCGGACGCGCGAATATGCCCGATTTGGAATTTTCCGAAAGGCTGTTCTAAGATATTTGAGTTGCTTCGGAGAGATCCGGACCAAGTATCGGGGCCTGAAGCGGAAGCTGAAG
>JAODMA010000303.1 GCA_025464545.1 Arthrobacter sp.
AAACCGTGGAGTGCGGCCGGTGCCGCGGCCGCAATTGCCGGATCGGGCCGCCCCGGGTTGGCGTCCTTGGACCCGCCGTCCCCACCGAAGAGGCTGCACGAGGCAAGCACCGTGGCCAGGGCCAGGGCGCCGGCCGCCCGCACACCGATCGCTACGGATCGGAAACAGGCGGGCACTGGTCGGGCAGACTTCATGCGGTTCTCCTCAATGGGTTGAAACGGGGCGGCTTTGCCGGCTGCATCAGACCAGACGGACGGGTGCGGCACAGGCAGTGTCAGATGAGGCTGCTGGCAATGGACTAGATGGCCAGCAGCGGAGCAACGTTGGTGGTTGTGATCCTTTTCCGTGCCTTGTTGATGGCGTCCATCCGGGAAAGGGTTGTTTCCGCGCTGGAAAGTCGAGCAAACTGTTCGAGTTCGCTCCTGAGTTCAACGTTGACGAGTTCAACAGCGTTCCCCATCTGGATGATGAGCACATCCCGATAAAAGGACAGCAGGTCGGTCAGCGTCCGGTCAAGGGAATCCGTCACCGAACGCTTGGCACGGCGTTTCTGGTCGTCCTCGAGTTGTTTGACCTGGGCGCGCATGGCCGGGGGCAGGGTGCCGCTTTCCGGTGCTCCGAGCGTGGCGAGCAAGGCGACCTTCTCGGCCGCATCACGCTCGTCGTTGGAGCTATTGGCTTCTTCGGTCGCGATTTTGACGAGCTTCTCCGCCATCAGAACCGCCGCCGTGACACCGCGGAGCCCAAGGGGGAACCGTACGGTTTCGAGCCGGCGCTGCCGGGCATCCGGGTCCCGGGCCAGGCGCCGGGCGATGCCGACGTGGCTCTGCGCCGCGCGCGCCGCACGTTCCGCCACCGCCGGGTCCACGCCGTCGCGCTTGACCAGAAGGGCCGCGACGTCGGCGGCGGGCGGCAACCTGAGGGCCACAGCCCGGCAGCGCGAGCGGATAGTGACCAGCACGTCCGCCGGGGACGGCGCGCAGAGCATCCAAACCGTGCGGGGAGTGGGTTCCTCGATGGCCTTGAGCAGCACATTGGTGGTCCGTTCGGCCATCCGGTCCGCGTCTTCCACGACGATGATGCGCCATCTGGCCGAGGACGGCCGGTTTCCGGCGGTGGCCACCAGCTCGCGGGCCTCGTCGATGGTGATCGTGACCTTCTCGGTACGCACGAAGGCCACATCCGAATGCGTTTCGCCGAGGATGGTCCGGCAGGCGGCGCAGTCACCGCAGCCGCGCAGGCTGACGTCCTCCTGGTCGCAATTCAGGGCCGCGGCAAATGCCTTCGCGGCGTTGGACCGGCCAGAACCCGGCGGTCCGGTGAAAAGCCAGGCATGGCTGAGTCCTGCACCCTCGGCCGCCTGGCGCAATTGCGCGACGACGGCGGGCTGGCCCTGGAGGTCGTCCCAGACGGTCATGCCGTCACGCTGCCGGACCTGGCCAGCAAGGACTCGACGCGTTCGAGAATCCGGGCGGAAAGCGCGTCCACCGGCAGGTGCGCGGCGAGTACGAGATACTTCTCCGGCCGGGCCGCGGCAAGGTCGAGAAAGGCCGCGCGGATCCGGGCGTGGAATTCATCCGCCTCGGATTCCAGGCGGTCCTCCGCGGCATCTCCGGCGGTGCGCCGGCGGCGGCCGACCTCGGGGTCGACGTCGAGGAGCACCGTGAGATCCGGCTGCAGCCCGGATGTGGCCCATTCGTTGATCTCGCGGACGGCGTCAGTACCTAAGTCGCGTCCCGCGCCCTGGTAGGCGACCGAAGAGTCGATGTAACGGTCGGTAAGAACGATCTCACCGCGCGCCAATGCGGGCCGGATCACCTGGCTGGCGTGGGCCGCCCGGGAGGCCGCGAAGATGAGGGCCTCGGTGTGGGAGTCAATGTGGCCGTGCCCGTGGTCCAACACCAGGGAGCGCAGCTTTTCGCCGATCGGGGTGCCCCCAGGCTCGCGCGTCCGCAGCACAGTGAGACCGCGCGACTCAAGCGCCCCGGCCAGTTCTGCGGTCTGCGTGGACTTGCCGGCGCCGTCGCCGCCTTCGAAGGCGATAAACAGTCCGGGGTTCTGGGTAGTCACTGCTCTAGCCTACCGACAATCCCCGACACCGCAGTGTGCGGGCGTAACGCCTTGGCCGCACTGCGCGCCGCCGAAGTACCCTGTGACAATGAGTCTTTCCGAAGAGCAGGCAGCCCCGCTTTCCGCCGAAACTGTGGTGGTGGCGGCGGGCCGGCCGCCCCGCACCCGCGACCAGCCGGTCAATCCGCCGCTTGTGCTGTCCTCGACCTATTTCGGCACCGGACCGCTGGGCGACGGCGACCGCGGCTACGGCCGGTATTCCAACCCCACCTGGGACCCGTTCGAGGAGGCCCTGGGGCAGCTCGAAGGGGCCGAGCTGCCCGGGCTGCTGTATGCCTCAGGGCTGGCTGCCGTGAGTTCGGCGTTGTCCCTCGTGCCTGCCGGGGGAGTGCTGGTGATGCCGTCCCACAGCTACGCCGGGTCCCTGGTGATGGCCACGGAGTTGGCCGAGAAGGGTTTCCTGGAACTGCGAACGGTGGACATCACTGATACCGACGCGGTGCTGGAGCAGCTCACGCCGGCGGAGGGCGCAGCGGCCAGCATGCTCTGGCTGGAAAGCCCGACCAACCCGATGCTCGGCGTCGCCGACATCCGTGCGCTGACCGCGGCGGCCCATGCCGCGGGCGCCATCGTCGTTACGGACAATACATTCTCGACGCCCCTGGTGCAGCAGCCGCTGTCGCTGGGGTCCGACGTCGTGCTGCATTCGGTGACCAAGTACCTCTCCGGCCATTCCGACGTCGTCCTCGGCGCCCTCGTGACGTCCGACGCCGGGCTGCGCGCCACGCTGCTGCACCACCGCACCATCCACGGCGGCATCGCCGGTCCCTTCGAGGCGTGGCTGGCCCTGCGCGGACTGCGCACGCTTGCCCTGCGGATCGAGCGATCGCAGGCGTCGGCGGTTGTCCTCGCGGAGCGGCTGAGCACGCATCCCAGGGTCGCCAGTGTCCGTTTCCCGGGCCTCGCCTCGGATCCGGGCCACGAGAGGGCCAAGGCGCAGATGAAGGGCTTCGGCTCCATCCTTTGTATCGAAGTCGCGCCGGTCGGGGGAGCGCAGGGGCTCAGTGGGGCAGACGCGGCCGACCGGATTGTCCGTGCGTTGCAGCTGTGGCTGCCGGCCACCTCGCTCGGCGGCGTGGAATCCCTGATTGAACGGCGTCGCCGGCACGTGGCGGAGCCGGTGACTGTGCCGGAGAACCTGGTCCGGCTGAGCGTCGGAATCGAAAACGTCGAGGACCTTTGGGCCGATTTGGAGCAGGCCTTGGGTAGTCTGGACGGCTAGGCTGGGGGTTATGGACGGACGCGCGCTTATTTACTATGTCGAAACAGGGGTCTATCTTCTCCTGGCCCTGGTAGCCCTGGTCATTGAGGTGTGGGCGTTCTTCGATTGCCTTCGCCACAAGGCCCCGGCATTTGAAGCCGTGTCCAAGCGGACCAAAACCTTCTGGCTGGCCCTCACCGGGGGTGCCCTGGCCGTGGGCCTGCTCTCAGTGCTGGGCGGCGGCGGCGGGGGACTCCTCGGCCCGCTGGGCCTGTTCGGACTCGCCGCCGTAACCGCCGCCTCCGTCTACCTCGCCGATGTCCGCCCAGCCGTCACGGATGCAGGGCGCGGCGGAAACCGCAGCCAGGGACCCTACGGTCCCTGGTAGTCCCCACCGGCCCCCTCAGCTCGCAGGCTCGCTCAGGGAACCCTGCCGGCGTGGGCCCATCTAACCGGCCCCCTCAGCTCGCAGGCTCGCTCAGGGAACCCTGCCGGCGTGGGCCCATCTAACCGGCCCCCTCGGGCGCGACGGCGTCCCAGGCCACAGTCAATTCGCCGAGCCGCCAACGCGACGGACCGTCGTGGATCGGCCAGCCGGCGTCGAGTAGTCCCCGGCACATCGCGGTCCAGCGCTGCCTGTTCCCGAAGGAGGCCAGCGGTGCCGCCTCCAGCCAGGCCTGGTCCATCGCCTGAAGGTAGGAGCGGATCTTTTCGCCCGGCACGTTCCGGTGGATGAGGGCCTTGGGCAACCGTTCCGCCACGTCCGATGGCAGCTCGAAACTGCCGAAGCGCATCGACAGGCTCAGGCTGAGCGGTCCCTCGGCGTCGAGGGCCACCCAGGTGACGCGCCGCCCGATCTCATCGCAGGTACCGTCGATGAACAGGCCGTCGGGGGCCAGCCGGCCCTGCACCAGCCGCCAGATCCCTCGTACGTCGGCTTCCTCATACTGCCGCAGCACGTTGAAGGCGCGGACCAGCACCGGCCGCCCCTGCACTGGGAGCTCGAAACCCCCGAGCCGGAAGCTGAGGCCCGGCCGTTCCAGTTCTTTTGCCAACCGAACCCGCTCGGGCTCGATCTCGATGCCTACCACCCGGACGTCCGGACGGATCACGGACAGGCGCTCGAAGAGTTCGACGGCAGTGGCAGGGGAGGCGCCGTAGCCGAGATCGACGACGAGAGGCTCGGCCGAGGCGCGCAGCCGCCACGCCTGCGGTCCGGTCAACCAGCGGTCCAGCCGGCGCATCCGGTTAGGGTTCGTGGTCCCCCGGGTCACGTTCCCTACCGGACGCCCGCTGCGGACCGCGCTCTTGGCGCCGCTCCTGATCACGGAGGAGTCCACGCGCTCAGCCTTATGCACCACAGGCCCACCCTATCCCGCGTCCGAGCGGGACCACGTGCGCGGCAAATGTAACGCTCGGCACTGCCCCTGACTGCTCCGCTAGGATGAAAACCATGACTTACAAGCTGATTCTGCTGCGCCATGGCCACAGCGAATGGAACGCCAAGAACCTGTTCACCGGCTGGGTGGACGTAGACCTGAACGACCAGGGCCGCGCCGAGGCGGTTCGCGGCGGCGAGCTTCTCGTGGAGAACGACATCCTCCCGGACATCCTGTACAC
>JAODMA010000325.1 GCA_025464545.1 Arthrobacter sp.
CTTGCCTTCCTTCTGCTTTTCCAGCAGTTTCCGCTTTCGGGTGATGTCACCGCCGTAGCACTTGGCGAGCACGTCCTTGCGGATGGCGCGGATGCTTTCCCGGGCGATGATCCTCGAACCGATGGCGGCCTGGATGGGCACCTCGAACTGCTGCCGCGGAATCAGTTCGCGCAGCTTGCCCGTCATCATCACGCCGTAGGCGTAGGCCTTGTCGCGGTGCGTGATGGCGGAGAAGGCATCGACCTGTTCGCCCTGGAGCATGATGTCCACCTTGACCAGGTCGGCGACCTGATCGCCGTCGGCCTTCCAGTCCAGCGACCCGTAGCCGCGGGTCTTGGACTTGAGGATGTCGAAGAAGTCGAAGACGATTTCGGCCAGCGGCAGTCGGTACCGGATTTCCACCCGGTCCTCAGAGAGGTAGTCCATGCCGCCAAGAACGCCGCGCCGGCTCTGGCACAGCTCCATGATGGCGCCCACGAACTCGCTTGGCGCAAGGATGGTGGCGGAAACCATCGGCTCGCGGACTTCGGCGACCTTGCCGGTAGGGTACTCGCTGGGGTTCGTCACGTGGACAACCTTTTTGTCCTCCAGCGTCACCTCGTATTCCACGTTGGGCGCGGTGGAGATGAGGTCCAGGTTGTATTCACGCTCCAGCCGCTCCCGTGTGATTTCCAGGTGCAGCAGGCCCAGGAAACCCACGCGGAAGCCGAATCCCAGCGCAGCGGAAGTCTCAGGCTCGTACACGAGCGCGGCGTCGTTGAGCATCAGCTTTTCGAGCGCATCGCGGAGCACCGGATAGTCGGTGCCGTCCAGGGGATACAGGCCGGAGAAGACCATGGGCTTGGCGTCCGCGTAACCGCTCAGCGACTGCGTGGCCGGCTTGGCCAGGTTGGTGACGGTGTCGCCGACCTTGGACTGGCGCACGTCCTTCACGCCCGTGATGAGGTAACCGACTTCGCCGACGCCGAGGCCCTTGGAGGGGGTGGGCTCCGGGGAGCTCACGCCGATCTCGAGGAGTTCGTGGGTGGCGCGCGTGGACATCATCTGGATGCGTTCGCGGGGGTGCAGCATGCCGTCGACCACGCGGACGTAAGTCACCACGCCACGGTACGTGTCGTAAACCGAGTCGAAGATCATGGCGCGGGCGGGGGCGTTGGGGTCGCCCACCGGGGCGGGCAGGTCGCGGACGATCTTGTCCAGCAGGACCTCAACGCCGGCGCCGGTCTTGCCGGAGACGCGCAGCACGTCGTCGGGGTCGCCGCCGATGAGGCTGGCCAGCTCCGCCGCATACTTCTCCGGCTGGGCGGCGGGGAGGTCGATCTTGTTCAGCACCGGGATGATCGTGAGGATGTTTTCCATCGCCAGGTAAAGGTTGGCGAGGGTCTGCGCCTCGATGCCCTGCGCGGCGTCCACGAGGAGCACGGCGCCTTCACAGGCCGCAAGCGAACGCGAGACCTCGTAGGTGAAGTCGACGTGCCCGGGGGTGTCGATCATGTTCAGCGCGTAGCTGGTGCCGTCGAGTTCCCACGGCATGCGCACAGCCTGGGACTTGATGGTGATGCCGCGTTCGCGCTCAATGTCCATGCGGTCCAGGTACTGGGCCTTCATGTCACGGGACTTGACGACGCCCGTGTACTGGAGCATCCGGTCGGCCAGTGTGGACTTGCCGTGGTCAATGTGCGCAATGATGCAAAAGTTCCGGATGATGGCCGGATCTGTTGCGGCAGGCACCGGGGCGGTGCGGGCCATGGGAGACACGCAGGGTCCTTACTGTTGGCATTACTGTTGGCATTTATGCGGCCGTGCTGATGGTGGTGCCATCCCGCGACGTGCCGATATCTGAACCTATAGTCTCCCACGTCCCGGCGCGCCGATGTGCATTCCTGTCCTCCGCGACCGGGCGGCCCCGCCGGCGGCCCCGGTATGGTTTCCCCATGGCATTGAACTTACGCTTGATCGGCAACGCCGTCCGTACCACCCTGCGCCTCCTGGACCGGCTGTCCGGGTCCGCATCCGGCAGCTCCGGCACGCCCCCGGGGCCGACCTCAGTCCCGCCGCGAGGAAAGGGCCCCGCCGCGCGGAAAAAGACGGCTCCGTCGCGGGCGGAGACAGCAGCCCGCCCGGGAAGCGGCGCCGGCAAGACGGAGGCCGCCGGGACCTATCCGGGAGACTTCCGCGGGACCGCGGCGGTCCGCTACGCCCCCTCCCCTAATGGCCTGCCCGAGCCCGGTGAGGTGGTCTGGACCTGGGTGCCCTACGAAGAGGATTATTCGCAGGGCAAGGACCGCCCGGTCCTGCTGGTGGGCAGCGCCGGAAGGTACCTGCTGGGAATCATGCTGACCAGCAAAGACCACGACCGGGACGGACGGCACGCCGAGGACTACGTGGATATCGGCACCGGGCCTTGGGACCGGCAGCAACGCCCCAGCGAGGCAAAACTGGACCGCATCCTGCAGATCAGTCCCGCAGACGTCCGGCGGGAAGGCGCGGTCCTGGACTCCGGCCGGTTCAGCCTGATCGCCACGGCCCTGCGGACCCGTCACGGCTGGACCTGACCACTCCCCTTTGGGATCGTCACCGGGCCGGCGTCTCTGCTATGATTTACAGCTGTGTGTCCGTGCAGGTCGACGGCCACATATGGTTGGTCGCCATAGGTATCCCCACGCCGCTCAGTCAATGGCCAATCTGAAAGCCCTCTAGACCATTTTCCGCATTGAAAAAGAGAGTTCACACGTGGCTAATATCAAGTCCCAGAAGAAGCGCA
>JAODMA010000348.1 GCA_025464545.1 Arthrobacter sp.
GCTCACCTTATGGACCGACGCCCTCACTTCCTCCGGTGGCGGCCTCAGCGGGATCATCGGACCGGCCCTGGTTGCCTTCCCCCTGCTCGTCCTGGGCCTGTCCGGCTTCGAAACCGGCGTCAGCATGATGCCCCTGGTCGCCGCCAAGGGCACCACGCCAGAGGAAAAACTGGCCAACAGAATCAAAAACACCCGCAAGCTCCTGACGACGGCGGCACTCATCATGAGCGTCTACCTCATCGGCAGCAGCTTCGTCACCACTATCCTGATACCCGCCGGGGAATTTGAAGCCGGAGGCGAAGCCAACGGCCGGGCCCTTGCATACCTGGCCCACGAACACCTCGGCAACGGCTTCGGCTCTGTGTACGACGTCAGCAGCATCCTGATCCTCTGGTTCGCCGGTGCCTCCGCGATGGCAGGCCTGATCAACATCGTCCCCCGCTACCTGCCCTCCTACGGCATGGCCCCCGACTGGTCCCGCGCCGTCCGCCCAGTAGTGCTCGTCTACACCGCCATCAGCGTCCTGATCACCATCGGCTTCAACGCCGACGTCAACGCACAGGCCGGCGCCTACGCCACCGGCATCCTGGCGATGATGGTCTCCGGGGCTATCGCCGTCACCATCTCCGCCATCCGAAAAAAACAGCGCCGCGCATCCATCGGCTTCACGGTCCTCACCGTCGTGATGCTCTACGCCTTGGCTGCGAACGTCATCGAAAAGCCGGACGGCATCACCATTTCCGGGTTCTTCATCCTGGGCATCGTCGGCGTCTCCCTCGTCTCCCGCATCAGCCGCACCACCGAGCTGCGGGTGGACAGGATTGAGTTCGACGACGACGCGCGCCGCTTCATCAGCGACACCCTGGAGTACGACGGCCGGATCAACCTCATCGCCAACCGGCCCCAGGCGCGGGACGGCGCCGAGTACGCGGACAAGGAGACGGTGCAGCGGGAGAACAACCCCGTGCCCGGCACCGCGGACGTCATCTTTCTCGAAATCGAGATCACCGACCCCTCCGCGTTCAGCGACACCCTGGCAGTCCACGGCGTGGAAGTGGACGGCCACCGGGTTCTGCGCGCCCAGAGCCCGGCCGCGCCCAATGCCATCGCCGCAATTCTCCTGGCCCTGCGGGACGCTACCGGTGTCCGGCCGCACGCCTACTTCGAATGGTCCGAAGGCAACCCCCTGGCCCACCTGATGCGTTACCTGATCCTGGGCCGTGGCGACACCGCCCCGGTGGTCCGGGAAATCATCCGCGAAAACGAACCGGACCCGGACCGGCGCCCCGGCATCCACGTTGGATGAGCCTCCACAAGGAGGGCCCGCCGTCGGAAACCGCCACGCAGGTGCCCGCCGCGTCCAGCATTGCCGCCGTCCAGAAGATGCTGCGGGACGCCCGGACCGACAGCCGCAAGGAAGGCCGCAAGGAAAACATCATCCGCCGGGTGATGTCCCACCCGGTCAGGGCCGTTCCCCTGGCCTTCCTGCTGGTAATCATCATCGGCGCCGCTTTGCTGATGCTTCCCGCAGCCCGGAACGACGGCGGGTCCGAAGGGTTCATGCCGGCCCTGTTCACCTCAGTGTCAGCCGTCTGCGTCACCGGCTTGATCACCGTGGACACGGCAACGTTCTGGACCCCGCTGGGCCAGGGCATCATCCTCGGGCTCATCCAGGTGGGCGGGTTCGGCATCATGACCCTGGCAACCCTGCTGGCGCTGCTGGTCCGCAAAAGCATCGGGCTGCGCGGCCAACTCGTGGCCCAATCAGAAACCCACACCCTGAACCTTGGCGACGTCCGGGCCGTGCTGGTCCGGGTAGCCAAGATCATGCTCACATTTGAAGCCGCAACAGCCTTGGTCCTGACTGCCCGCTTCTGGATCGCCTATGACCAGAACCCAGCCGCCGCCCTCTGGCACGGGACTTTCCACGCAATTTCCGCGTTCAACAACGCTGGCTTCTCCGTCTACAGCAACAACCTCATCGGCTTCGCCGAAGACCCCTGGATCATCACCCCCATCTGTCTGGCCATCATCGCCGGCGGACTCGGGTTCCCCGTCATCATCCAGCTCACCCGCGGAGAGATCAAACCCAAAAACTGGACCATCCACCTGCGCCTGACCATCTACGGAACGCTCTTCCTCCTGGTCGCCGGAGGGGCGCTGTTCGCGGCCTTCGAATGGAACAGGAACGAAACCCTCGGCCAGCTATCCCTCACCGGCAAAATCCTGGGTTCCTTCGCCGGCAGCGTCTTTCCCCGCACCGCAGGCTTCAACAGCATCGACTACGGCGCTGCGTCCCCCGAAACACTCATGGTCACCAACATCCTGATGTTCATCGGCGGCGGCAGCGCCGGCACCGCCGGCGGCATCAAAATCACCACCTTCCTGGTGCTGGGCTTCGCCATCTGGAACGAAGTCCGCGGCCGCGACCAAGTAACCATCGCCCACCGCTCCATCAGCTCCTCCTCACAACGCCAGGCCCTGTCCGTGGCCCTCCTCGGCATAGCCTCGGTCGTCACCGGCACCATGCTCCTGCTCATGTTCACCGACTACAGCCTCGAAAAAGTCCTCTTCGAATCCATCTCCGCCTTCGCCACCGTGGGAATGAGCACCGGCATCACCTACGACCTTCCCCCCGCTGCCGAGTGGGTCCTCATGGCGCTCATGTTCACCGGACGCATCGGTACCGTGGCAGTAGCATCAGCCCTGGCCCTGTCCGCCCGACCCCGCCTCTACCGCCTCCCCGAAGAACGGCCCATCATCGGCTAAGCCGAGCGACGCCCGTCGTGATCGAGATGGAAGCGCACTACGTCCACAATTGCGGCGTCGGTGATTCCGGGTGGGTCATCCGCGTCCCGTCGCTCCGCGAGCTTCTGGTCAGTAACTGGGTGGGTGCGGCCCGGAAATCTTGACTCGGCGACAGGAACGACGACTACAACAAAGAGGGTGGAGCTTTCAGATTCTCCAGGATCCGGTGACGCGTGAGTCCGGCAGGTAGACGCAGTAGGTCCCCGTCCGGATGGCCCGCTCGAGGTGCTCCCCCAGCGGGGGGTCGTACTGACGAATCCGGGCCATGGCATGGCGGACCGCCCGGGTCACGCTGACGCGGGCGCGTTCCGACGCGGAACCGGCGCGCCGGCCACGCCCGCTGAGCCCGACAGCGCGCGACAGTTCGCGGATGAGGAAGTCACGTTCCGCCTCCGACTGGGCAACGCGTCCGCTGTCTCTCATGAGTCGGGCCTCCTCGAGGTCCTCATCGATCTCCGCAAGCCGTCGGCGGTAGGCGTTCTTGGCCTGGTCGTCGAGCAGCGCACCGGCGTCGCCCCAGCCGGAAGGCGTCAGCTCCGGATCAGGCGTACCAGAATGGGCCGCGGCCGGATCAACCCCGCTCGCCACGAGGTCGAGCACGTGGAACTCCCGGCCCGGATGCGCGAGGAGCCGTGCGAGATAGTGCAGGCCCTTCAGATCACGCAGCGCAACAGTGTGGTCCTCGAACGAGATGAACCAGTAGTCGCCCTCCCGGCGAAAGGCGTTCGGGTCCGGCTTGCGGTCGCCGGCCTGCCGCGTCCCCGCCGGCGACGACGGCGCCGCCCAGGGAGGGCTGCCAGCCGGAAGCTTCCGGCCGCCACCGCCCGCGGCGTGTGCGTTGCGGTCTGCCTCAGGACCTGCCCCCAGGTTTTCGACGGCGACGCTGGCCGCCGCCAGCTCCAGGCGGGCACCGGCCTCATCCCCCGCGGCACGATGTGCATGGGCAAGCCCGGTGCGCGCCAACGCGACCTCGTGGGGAGCCCCCACCTGGCTCCACAGCCGAACGGCGGTCTGGAACGCATGCCGG
>JAODMA010000361.1 GCA_025464545.1 Arthrobacter sp.
GCTCACCTCATCCCTGCTCCAGGCCGAACGCCGCGACGGCAGCCGCATGGTCCTCGAGGGCGAACACTTCAGCGCCTACGTTCCCTTTGCCGCACGCTGGCCGCTGGAAGTCCACCTCGTCCCGCACCGCCAGGTCCCGGACCTGGCCGCGTTGAGCGGGGCGGAACGCGACGAACTGGCCCAGCTCTATCCGGAACTCCTGCGGCGCTTCGATGCCCTTTACCCGACGCCGACCCCCTACATCGCGGCCTGGCACCAGGCTCCGCTGGAGCCGCAGATGCGCAGGGCGGGGCAGTTGCACCTGCAGCTGACCTCACCGCGCCGCGCCGCCGACAAGCTCAAGTACCTCGCGGGCTCCGAGGCGGCCATGGGCGCATTCATCAACGACACCACGCCCGAATCCGTCGCAGCCCGGCTGCGCGAAGTCGCCGTCGTCGCGATCGATGCTGGCCGGAATCCGGCCACCCTGACCCCGGAAGGCGCTCCCGCATGAACACCACCGCCCGCACTGACGCCCCGGCCGGCGATCTGGCGGCCCGCTTTGAGAAGACCTTCGGGGCGGTCCCGGACGGCGTCTGGGCCGCCCCCGGCCGGGTCAACCTGATCGGCGAGCACACCGACTACAACGAGGGCTTCGTGCTGCCCTTCGCCATTGACAAGCGGGCCAGGACGGCGGTCCGCCTCCGTGGGGACTCCACCATCAGGCTGCTGTCCACCCTTGGCGACCAGGGCCTGGTCCAGGCCGACGCTGCAGACCTTGCGCCGGGCGCCGTGAAAGGCTGGACCAAGTACCCCCTCGGCGTGGTCTGGGCGTTGCAGCGGCACGGCCTGGACGTTCCCGGCTTCGACCTTCTGCTCGACTCCGATGTGCCCCTCGGCGCGGGGTTGTCCTCCTCGCACGCAATCGAATGTGCCGTCATCACGGCCCTGAACGAACTCACGGCGGCAGGGCTTTCGGCCGAGGGCATGGTCCGGCTGACCCAGCACGCGGAAAACGCCTTCGTCGGCGCGCCGACCGGGATCATGGACCAGTCGGCGTCCCTGCGGGGAGCCGCCGGGCAGGCCGTCTTCCTCGACTGCAGGGACCAGGCCGTGCAACTTGTCCCGTTCGAGGCCCAGGAGGCCGGGCTCCTGCTGCTCGTCATCGACACCAAAGTCTCGCATTCCCACGCCGACGGCGGTTATGCCTCCCGCCGCGCGTCCTGTGAGCTCGGCGCCGACGTCCTCGGCGTCAAGGCTTTGCGTGATGTCGCCGTCGCCGGGCTTGAAGAGGCCCGCGGGCTGCTTGATCCGGTGACCTTCCGCCGGGTCCGCCACATCGTCACCGAGAACGACCGCGTGCTGATGACCGTGAACACTCTCCGGAGCCAGGGCCCGGCGCACATCGGCCGGTTCCTCGATGCCAGCCACGTCTCCATGCGGGACGACTTCGAGATTTCCTGCCCCGAGCTCGACCTCGCCGTGGACACGGCCCGCGCCTCCGGCGCCATTGGCGCCAGGATGACCGGCGGCGGCTTCGGCGGCTCGGCCATCGCCCTGACTCCGGTGCAGAACGAGCAGCAGGTCCGCGACGCCGTCGTCCGCGCGTTTGGGAAGGCAGGATTCACCCGGCCGGATATCTTCTCGGTCACGCCGGCGGCGGGAGCGGAACGCATCTCCTGAGGAACGAAGCTATGCTGCTGGGCCGGCGCAGCCGCAGGACTGCCTGATCCGAAGTGCGGTGGGGAAGGGGTGCGGTGCTCCGGCTGCTCGCCGCGGCGAGCGCCGACGAGGGCTGCGACGGCGGCCTCCGCCATGTCCCGCACGGTTGTTCCACCGTGGTCAGCGGGGGCCAGCTGTACTCGGCTTCGGCCGAACCGTCGAAGGATGACAGGGCGATGTCGCCAGGTACGGTGAGCCCGGTTTCGTGGAGGGCCCATGGATCCCCTGCACCTCCGCTCCGCCAGCACCAGCCTGGTGATCAGCTTCGACAGCGGAGAGGCCGCGGCGGCGTACTCGGACCGCGGGCTCGAGGGTCAGCGAGGCCTTCTACGCCTGGTTCCGGAACCGCCCGCACCACGTGCTGCCGGCTGCCGCCACCGCTGCGGGCGCCGGGCCGAACTCGCTGACTCCGCCGCGGAGCTGGGCGTCGAGCGTTTCGTGCCCGACGACGGCTGGTTCCGGGGTGGAACCGGAAATGGTCAACCTGGATTCCGATGTGGTCCGGGCCCACCCGGAGTGGATCACCGGACCCAACGGCCGATTCCTGGCCGAGGTGGGCCTGCCCATGCCCATTCTCAACCCGGAGCACGCGCTGCTACTGAAGGTCACAACGGTCGGAGACTAGCCCCGCGGCCCGGCGCAGTCGCTCAGTTGTGCACAGCCGCGTAGACGTTCAGGCTTGCTGAGAACACCAGCCAGGAAATGTAGGGCAGCATCAGCAGGCCCGCTGTCCGGCTGATCGGGCCGAAGTGGACAACGGTGAGGACCACTGTTCCGGCCAGGGCTGCCAGAACAAGGAGCCCCAGCCACAGGGCGGCCGTCCCCATCATCGGGTACAGGCCGAAGAACGTCGGCGGCCAAGCGAGATTCAACACCAGCTGCGCCCCATAGAGCCTCAACGCCGTACGCCGGAAGAGAGAACGCTGCCGCCACACCAGCCACGCTGCGACCGCCATCGCCGCGTAGATGGCCGTCCACGTTGAGCCGAACATCCAGCCCGGGGGCGTCCATGGTGCCTTGTCTGCCCCGGCGTACCAGCCGTTGCTGTTGAGGATGATCGGTATAGACCCCAGCATCGCCACAGCGCAGGACGCGGCCAGGAATCCGAGCAGGGCGGCGATTTGCCCCACCCAAGTTGGAGCACCGGGGCTCGGTGTGCCCGGGGCACTCTTTTCAACATTCGCTGGCACTAGCTCACCTTGGTCAATTCCGGGCGGTCCGTCAAACTGCGATGCTGGGAATTCCAGAACCGTGGTCCTGGTCCCCGGGGGGCCGGTCAGTGCGGGATCCGCAGGACGTCGATGGCCGCCAGCAGATACGGCACGGGGTCGGGAGCCATCCCGGCGGCCCAGCGGGTCCAGGCCTCGAAGGTCGCCCCGATATAGGCGGCGCACAAATACCGGGCAGTATCGTCGCCGACTCCGGCGGCGGTGAGATACAGGCGGGCGCGTTCGCGCTGGGGCGCCAGGGAGGCGTAGCTCCGGCTGGCCAAGTCGGGATGTTCGGCGATCAAACGAAGCCGCCCCCGCGTCACGGTGAGGTCGGGGATCACCGCCGCTCCGGCGAGGGCTGCCGCCCGCAGGCCGGACAGGATGTCCCCGTCCGGGGCGCCGCGCTTCCGGGCGTCCTCAAGGACCAGCCCGGAGGCCTCCAGCACCGGCTCCATCCCGCCCCAAATGAGATCGGCTTTGGTCGGAAAGTAGCGGTACAGGCTCTTCCGGCCGATGCCCGACGCGCGGGCGATGTCCTCCATCGACGTCTGCTCGTAACCGTACGCGGCGAACAGCCGCAACGCGACGCCGGCCACGGCGTCCGGGTCGATCGTCGCCGGGCGGCCGGTGGAACGCGGGGCTGCGGGCGGCGGGTCTTCCTCGGGCATCCCACCAGTATCCACCCTCGCATCATGACACTTCGTGTCATCAGCCGGCGGTGGTCCCCGCCGTCGTCCGCCCTGCCACTGGACGGAACGCCCGGCGAGATTAGGATGGAGTTGTCAGCCGCCGGCGTTCGTCGGCGGGCAGCGGACCACAAGGAGACATGCCATGGGTTTGGATGACAAGATCGACAACGCGGCCGAGAAGCTTGGCGGCAAGGGCAAACAAGCCGCTGGAGAAGCGACAGGCGATGACAGTCTGAAGGCCGAGGGCAAAGGCGACCAGGCAAAGGCAGACCTGAAGCAGGCCGGCGAAAAGGTCAAGGACGCCTTCAAGAAGGACTGACGCCCGGGACTGACGGACAGCAAACTAATAGGTGCGGCTCGCAGGAGCCGCACCTATTTGCTTAGGGCCGGAGCCAAGACCGCCATATCCTGTTGTCGTTGCAGCCGGTAGACCCTGCCGCAGCAGTGCAGACCACAAGCCGGGAGGAGACGGAATGGCCGACGCGGCAGCCGCCGAAGGGGACGGTCCGGCCGGACCTGCCCCCGCCGCACGCCCTCCCGCCGGGCACCCCGCGCAGGAGCC
>JAODMA010000203.1 GCA_025464545.1 Arthrobacter sp.
TCACGGAGGGCGACCGGGAACGCCTGGGCAAGCTCGAGGAAGAACTCCACGAGCGGATCGTCGGTCAGGACGACGCCGTGTCAGTGATCGCCAAGGCCGTCCGGCGTAACCGCACGGGCATGGGAGATGCGGGCCGCCCGGTCGGCAGCTTCCTGGTCCTCGGCCCGACGGGTGTGGGCAAGACAGAACTCGCCAAGGCGCTGGCCGGGTCATTGTTCGGGGACGAGAAGTCGATGGTGCGCATTGACATGAGCGAGTTCGGTGACCGGCACACCGTGAGCCGGCTGGTCGGAGCCCCTCCGGGCTATGTCGGCTACGGCGAAGCCGGGCAGCTGACCGAACCCGTCCGGCGCAAACCGTACTCCGTGGTGTTGCTCGATGAAGTGGAGAAGGCCCACCCGGACGTGTTCAACCTCCTGCTCCAGGTGCTCGACGACGGGCGGCTGACCGACGGACAGGGCCGCACGGTGGACTTCCGCAACACGGTGATCATCATGACCTCCAACCTCGGCTCGGAGTTCCTGGCCAGCAAGGGCGGCGCGATGGGCTTTGTCTCCAAGGCCGACGAGGGCAACGGCTTCGGCTCAGAGAAGGCGCTGCGGGACCGGGTGCTCGGCCGGCTGCGGGAGACGATGCGGCCGGAGTTCCTCAACCGCATCGACGAGATCGTCCTGTTCCGCAAACTGGACCAGGCGCAGCTGCGCCGGATCGTTCGGCTGATGCTGAACCAGACGGAAGCCCGCCTGCAGTCCCAGGACATCGCCCTGGAGGTCAGCGAAGCGGCTGTCGACTGGATCGCCGAACGCGGCTACGAGCCCGAATACGGAGCCCGGCCGATGCGCCGCGTGATCCAGCGCGAGCTGGACGACCGGATCGCGGATCTGTTCGTGGCCTCGGACCTCCAGCCCGGCAGCAAGGTGGCCGTCTCGGTCCACGGGCAATCGCTCATCGTCGAGGCCGGCCACAAGGCGATGCCGCTGGCTGCATAAGCCACACCTCCGGATCCGCCAGCGGGTGGACCCGGACCCCGGCCAGGTACACAGGGCCCGCCCTGTGTACCCGGCCGAAGCTGTCTGCCGAGCCTGTCCGGTCCGCTGTGCCACGTCCCCAGCTACAGGACGCGCTGTGGCGCGGGCTGTTCTGCCTCGTCCAGCGAAACCGGGACCGGTGCCGCTGCTTCCGCGGGAGGGGGGCGAGGCCGAGGGAGCGCGGGGAATAGGAACCGCCGCCATCATGTTGGCTCCCGGTGTGAAGAACATCGGATTCCTGTCCTTCGGCCATTGGACCGACCACCCCGAGTCCGGCACGCGCAGCGCGTCGGACGCGCTGCTGCAGGCGATCGACCTCGCGGTCGCGGCCGAGGAGTTGGGGGCCGACGGCGCCTACTTCCGCGTCCACCACTTCGCGCGGCAATACGCCTCCCCGTTCCCTCTGCTCGCTGCGATCGGGGCACGGACCAGCCGCATCGAGATCGGTACCGGCGTGATCGACATGCGCTACGAGAACCCGCTCTATATGGCGGAGGACGCCGGCGCAGCCGACCTGATCTCGGGCGGCCGACTGCAGCTGGGCATCAGCAGGGGTTCACCCGAGCAGGTCATCGACGGGTGGCGCCACTTCGGCTTCGCCCCCGCCGAGGGCCAGTCGGACGCCGACATGGGCCGCAGGCACACCGAGCGTCTGCTCGAGGTGCTCACAGGCCAGGGCTTCGCGGCGCCGAGCCCGCGCCCGATGTTCCCGAACCCTCCGGGCCTGTTGCGCGTGGAGCCGTACTCGGAGGGCCTGCGCGAGCGCATCTGGTGGGGTTCCGGCTCGAACGCCACTGCCATCTGGGCGGCGAAGCTCGGCATGAACCTGCAGAGCTCCACGCTCAAGGATGACGAGAGCGGTAAGCCTTTCCACGTCCAGCAGGCGGAACAGATCCAGCTCTACCGGCAGGCCTGGAAGGAGGCTGGGCACAAGCGGGAGCCGCGCGTCTCGGTAAGTCGCAGCATCTTCGCGCTGACGGACGAGCGCGACTGGCAATACTTCGGCCGCGACCGCCGCAGCTCCGACCAAGTGGGCTACATCGACGAGAAAACGCGCGCGGTCTTTGGCCGGTCCTACGCGGGTGCCCCGGATGAGCTTGCCGTGAAGCTGTCCGAGGACGAGGCGATCGCCGCGGCAGACACCCTGCTGCTCACGGTCCCGAACCAGCTTGGTGTCGACTACAACGCCCACGTCATCGAGTCGATCCTGAAGCACGTGGCGCCGCAACTCGGCTGGCGCTAAGCCCTCGTGACATACATTCCCTCTGGCTGCACCGATTCCCTGTCGGTTGGGCTCAAGTCATGTTGCCCTCCCCCGGGCCCACCATGAAGAACCCGCTTTCAACAAGACACCCTTAGTGCTTTCGGGTTTCCATCCCGTCCTGGTGGGCAGCAAGCAGCCGGGCGCAGCGGATAAAACCGAGGTGCGAGTACGCCTGCGGATGGTTTCCCAGGTGTGTCTCAGTGCCCGGGTCGTACTCTTCCGGCAAAAGTCCGGTCGGTCCAAAGAGGTTCACCAATTGGTCGAACAGGTCCCAGGCATCCTCGACCCTGCCGACCGCGACGTACGCCTCAATCAGCCAGGTGGTGCAGATGTGGAAGCCGCCCTCCAGGCCCGGCAGGCCGTCGTCGTACCTGTACCGGAAAACGGTGGGCCCCACCCGAAGTTCCCGCTCCACAGCCCGCACAGTATCCAGGAAGCGCTGATCTGTGACGTCCAATAGGCCGGACAGACCGATGTGCAGCACGGCGGCGTCCAGGTCCGGACTGTCGTAGGCCACGGTGTAGGAGGAGGTCGAGTCATCCCAGCCTTCACGGAGCACTTGGTCCCGGATGGCGGTGGCCGTGGGTTCCCAGGCGGGCCCAGGGGTTCGTCCGTGGCGGGCAGCAGCCCGCAGCGCCCGGTCGAGGGTCACCCAGCACATCACCTTGGTGTACACGTGGTGCCGGGGGGCACGCCGGGCCTCCCAGATGCCGTGGTCCGGTTCCTGCCAGCGGGCCAAGACCGCCGCGGCCATCTGGACCATCAGGTCCCAATGGTCATCAGCGAGCGCGTCTTCCCTGGCGCTGAGGGCGTGGACGAGTTCCGCGATGGGACCGAAGACGTCCAGCTGGACCTGGTGGTCGGCCGCGTTTCCGATCCGGACGGGTCGGGAGCCGGCGTACCCGGGGAGGCTGTCGATGACGGCTTCCGTGGAGAGCGGCGCCCCGGTGACGGAGTAAAGCGGATGCAGCCACTCCGGGCCCGGAGCGTGCTCGAGGATCCGTCCCAGCCAGCTCAGGAATCCCGCGGCCTCCTGCGTGGAGCCCAGGTCCACCAGGGCGCTGACGGTCATGGAGCCGTCACGCAGCCAGCAGTAGCGGTAGTCCCAGTTGCGGGTGCCGCCGATGCCTTCGGGCAATGAGGTGGTGGGGGCGGCTAGCACTGCACCGGTGGGTTCGTGGACCAGGGCGCGGAGCACCAGCGCGGACCGGCGGACGAGGGAGGGTTTGACCGTGGGCAGTTCCAGGTTCTGCACCCAGCTGCGTGAGGAGAGTGCGACCCCGGCCCGCCGCTCCGTTTCGCTGCCGGGGCACGCTGGTTGCGGCTCGGTGTCGCCGCAGCGCAGGTTGAGCACTACCGGACCGTCCTGCAGGTTGACTGCGGCTGTGGCGGTCGCATGCCGGCCATCAGAGGCAACGGCAAAGCGCACGCCCTGCGCGAAAAGGGTGATGGGGTCGGACGTTCCCACCACATGCAGCTCGTCGCCGCGGACCTCCATGCTGAATGGCGCGGTGGCATAGTCCGGGCGGGGCGCGAACACGATCCTCGCCGCGCCGCTTCCGGACAGCACCCGGACAAGGCTCGTGATCCCGGCCGGAGCTGGTTCAAGGTAATCCGTGACGGTGACGTCGGTCCATCGCGTCTCTACGATCATCGTGCTGTCCACGTAGCGCTGGCCGAGCATCTGGGAGGCCTTGACGGGTTGCACGGAAAAGTGGCCCGCCGCGTCGCCGCCCAGGATGTGGGCGAACAGGGAGCCGGAGTCCGGCAGGGGGTGGCTCATCCAGCAGATCCTGGCGTCCGGCGTGATCAGGGCCGTCGAGGAGCCGTTGCCGATCATCGAGTGCCGCTCCAGCCCTACGGCGTCCTCGCCGAAGAGCCAGGCCCGCCGCAGTTCGAACAGGATGGCAAGGACCATGGCGAAGGATTCCGGATCGCGCAGCCGGTGCGCCGCACGTGTCTCCCCGGGACCGACGCGCAGGCCCATGTCAGGGCCCCGCAGGGTGGCGATGGCGAGTTCGTCGCTGTAGGCGTCGCCGGCGTACATGGCGGCGCTGGCGCCAACCCTGGACCGGAGGTTTTCCAGGGCATCAGCTTTGCACGGTTCCACCACGGACAGGTCCAGGACAGACCCGTCCGTGATGAAGAACAGCCCGTGGTCACGTGCGATGTCCCGGGCGGTGACGGTTACTGCCGCCGCCACGTCTGCTGTCGCGGGCCGGGTGTGGATGGACACGGCCACGGGTTTCCGCTCGATCCAGATGCCCTTCTGAAACCCCACCGCTTCGTTGACCGCCGCGCTGACCTTCTGCAGCACGGCTTCCGTGGCCAGTGGCTGTTGGTGCGCGAACCTCATGTCCGACTCGGCACCGTGCGAGCCAACCAGGTGCACTTCCGCCGGCAGGCGGGACACGGCTGCGAGGTCACGGAGGGAGCGCCCGGAGATGACGGCGGCATGGGTGTTGGGCAGCGCGGCCAGGGCGCGCAGGGCAATCGCTGCGCTGCCCAGCGGCAGGGTCTCGGTGGAGATGCCCTCCGCGTCGCACAGCGTTCCGCCGTAATTACAGGCCACCAACAGCCCGGGCACCCTTGCGAGGACTTTGAGTTCGGCCAGCAGGGAGGGCGTCAGCCCGTCGCCGGCCGCCTCCGACTGGACGAAGGAGCGGAGCAGCCCCAATGGAAGGGACCGGGTGAGCAGCGCGGAATCCGCCACGCTTTGGTTCAACGGTGTCGGCATTCGTGCACCCTGCTTTGCTCAGCGGACCACGGCCGCCGCCTCCGCGGCGGCTGCGGCGGTCGGGTGTGGCTCTCCGGGGGCCGTGACGATGAGCGCAGTGAGCAACTGTGGCCAGAACTGGGTGAAGCCTCCACCGAAGAACAAGCCGCCCTGGGTCTTGGCGGAGGGCAGGGCAAAGAATCCCAGCGACAGCGTTCCCCAGAGGCCACCGACAAAGTGCACGGCCACCACATCAAGGGAGTCATCAAGGCCGATCCTGAACTTCAGGCCCACAGCCAGGGCGCAGACCGCTCCCGCCACCGCTCCGATCACGATTGCGCCGATGGGGTCCACGAATCCACAGGCGGGTGTCACGGCGACCAGTCCGGCCACTGCACCGGAGGCGGCGCCCTAGGAGGTGGCGTGGCCGTCGCGAATGCGCTCGATGAGCAGCCAGCCCAACAGCGCGGCGCTTGTGGCCAGCAGCGTGTTGGTCCAGGCCAGCCCCGCGGTGGCATCGGCGGCAAGTTCCGAGCCCGCATTGAATCCAAACCAGCCGAACCACAGCAGGCCGGCCCCGAGCATCACGAACGGAAGGTTGTGCGGGCGGATGTTCGGGTCCTTCATAAACCCGAGCCGCTTTCCAAGGACCATGGCGAGCATTAGCCCGGCGATGCCGGCGTTCATGTGGACCACCGTTCCACCTGCGAAGTCCAGTGCGGAGAGCTTGCTTCCCACGATGCCGGTGGCGCCGAAGATGCCGCCACCCCAGACCCAGTGGGCGATCGGGGCGTAGACCAGAGTCACCCACAGCGCGGCAAAAAGAAGCCAGGGACCGAACCTGACGCGTTCGGCCACCGCCCCGCTGATTAAGGCGACGGTAATAATGGCAAAAGTGGCTTGGAAACCGATGAACACCATGTCCGGGAGGCCGGAAGCCTTGCCGCCAATACTGCTCGTCAACCCGCTGAGTCCAAGATTGGCAAAGGGGTCACCCACGAAGCCGGACAGGGTGTCGGGGCCAAAAGCGAGCCCGTACCCCCAGAGCGCCCACACCACGGCAACAACCCCCATGGCGCCGAAGCTCATCATCATGATGTTCAGGACAGATTTCATCCGGACGAGGCCACCGTAGAAGAATGCCAGGCCGGGGGTCATCAGCAGGACGAGTGCCGAAGCTGCCAGCATCCACGCTGTAGCGCCGGGGTCGAGCGCCAGCGGATCCACTTCCATTCCCACGTTGAGCAGAGAGACGATCATTTCGGGAGCCTTCCTCAAAGTTGTGGCGCTTCTGGGCGCCACCACGGCGAGACCGTACAAGACGGCGAGACTTCGCTGCTTCCCCGAATCGAACGCTACAACCGGCATGTTTCTGCCACCCACCCGCATTATTTCCGGCGTGTTAAAACCGGGCCTCGGAACAAAGATTCGGGGGACAAAGAGCTGAAGACGCTCGACGGGCGACACCGACAAGTGAAGGGCGTCCACGCCCAAGGCGCGCAGGAACTCTGCTACTGACCCAGTTAGTTGTGCCCACCCGTAGCGGTCCGGTGGAGGGCAGGACGGCTTGGGGGCAGAAAATTACCTGGCCGAAACCCGTCCGCAACAGCGCCGGAGGAGTCTTAAGACATGACGGCAGCAGACAGAACGCGGCCCTTCAAAGCTCCTCGCCGCTGCCGGCTCACACGGTGTGAAATTGAGCCGATGGCCGCCCAGCATCGAAATGCCCCACCCCTTGTGCACAAAGTTTCGTCTCCCTACACCGGCGGAAGGCAGGTCAAACTATGGCTTCTTTGATCTCACTGGCAGCACTTATTGAACCGCAGGACCTCAAAACCACCGCCCATGCTCCCCGGAACATTAAGTCCACGGACCTGCCGAACCTCGCAGAGCTCTATCTGCATGCCTACGGCGACACAACATCCCCTCCGGACGCAGAAAAAGCCGCCGACAGGATCAGCGCCGTCTTCGAAGGCGCCCACGGGCCCCCGATCCCCCATGCTTCCCTACTGACCGCTGACGCGGAAGGCCACCTCACCGCCGCCATCCTCATCACAGACCGAGCCGTCGGAGCTGACGGACCCAGAACTGCTTTCATAGCGGAACTTTTCACCCACCCCGCTCACCGCGGACAGGGTCTCGCCGAAGAACTCCTCAGCCACACCCTGCAGGCCCTGCAGGATACGGGCCACAAAACCGTAGCCGCAACCGTGGACAGCGCTAACGCCGCCGCCCTCGCCCTCTACCTGTCCCGAGACTTCCGCCGTCTCAC
This sequence comes from Arthrobacter sp., assembly GCA_025464545.1. Classification (GTDB taxonomy): domain Bacteria; phylum Actinomycetota; class Actinomycetes; order Actinomycetales; family Micrococcaceae; genus Arthrobacter. The sequence goes on from JAODMA010000203.1 coordinate 7,281, forward strand.
TCAACCCGCAGAGAGCGATTAAAAACGAGCCTTTGCACACTCTGAGGGCCACCAACCCTGAACAGGAAAAAACGTGCCCAAGGTGGGACTCGAACTGCATTCCAGCCTTTACAACACTGGGAACGCCCGAAAACATGCGGAATCCGAAGCAGTTTCAGGGTGCAAGAAGGTTGGGGCGATTAGTGGTTCCGCGCCTGTGCCGGTGGGTCTGCGCGGTGTAATGCGGGGACGCGTTGTTGCCTGCGAGGCAACAGTCGCTTAGGGTGCTAAGCATGCTTAGTTTCGGTTGCGGAGCCACAGGAGCACCGCCGCCGGGGCAGAGCTCGCCTAACCCCGAGGAGTCGTCACATGCCAGCAGAGCCCACGATCCACATTCCCGGCGCACCGTCGGTGGAACCCCCCACGGTGGAAGAACCCACCACGCCGCGGGAGCCGCTTCCGCCCAACCCTGACCAGCAGGGACCTGAAGCCGTGTCCCCGACCGGCAGTCCAACCGGCGCACCGGCGAACTCCCGAGCCCAGTCCGGTGCTTACCTCACCACCGCCCAGGGGCTTAGGCTCCCGGACACGGACCATTCGCTGAAGGCCGGCCGCCGCGGCCCCGTGCTGCTTCAGGACCACCACCTGCGGGAAAAAATCACCCACTTCGACCATGAACGTATTCCCGAGCGCGTAGTCCACGCCCGCGGCGCCGGCGCGCACGGCGTGTTCCGTTCCTACGGCACGGCCGCCAACATCACCCGGGCCGGTTTCTTGGCCAAGGACGTCGAGACCCCGGTGTTTGTCCGCTTCTCCACGGTGCTGGGCTCCCGCGGTTCGGCCGACACCGTCCGGGACACCCGCGGTTTCGCCACCAAGTTCTACACCGACGAAGGAACCTTCGACCTGGTCGGGAACAACATCCCGGTCTTCTTCATCCAGGACGGCATCAAGTTCCCCGATCTTGTGCATGCGCTCAAACCTGAACCGCACAACGAAATGCCACAGGCTGCCTCCGCACACGACACGTTCTGGGACTTCGTGAGCTTGGCACCGGAGGCGATGCACCACGTCATCTGGCTGATGTCCGTCCGGGCCC
>JAODMA010000426.1 GCA_025464545.1 Arthrobacter sp.
TTTTGCCGGGCCCGCTCGCCCCTGGTAGCAGGGTGGAATATGGCCGATTTCGAAAACTCAAAGTTTCAAGTTAACCCAAGGTTTATGAAAGGTGGCGGGACCAGTATTTATTAGGGGAAAATATACCTAAATGCCCACAATCAACCAGCCAAAGCGGCTGTGCTTACCTGTTCGCGCTCGGGGCAAGCTGTGGTTGGGGCAGCAGACTACGTCATTGAGTGGTGAGGCTGATGTCCATCCCAAATCTCAAACCCAAGTTGCGCCCCCAAACGGCTCCTCCCCAGTCTGGTCCTTCAGTGAGCGTGGTCATCCCTACCCTCAATGAGGCCATGAATCTGCCATGGGTTCTCCGGCGGATGCCGGCATACGTGGACGAAGTCGTAATCGTCGACGGGCGTTCCCTGGACAGTACCGTCGACGTCGCCAGGGCACTGCGCCTGGACGTCGTAGTTGTTGCCGAACCACGTCCTGGCAAAGGTAACGCCGTGCGGGCAGGCTTCGCCGCCGCCTCCGGCGACATCATCGTCATGCTCGACGGCGACGGCAGCATGGATCCGCAGGAAATCGGCTGGCTGGTCACCCCGCTCCAGCACGAATACGATTTTGTGAAGGGCTCGCGCTACGTCACCGGCGGCGGATCGGATGACCTGACCAGGCTGCGGAACTCCGGAAACCGAATGCTGACCTGGCTTGCCAACGCAGTTCTGCACAGCGACTACTCCGACCTTTGCTACGGATACATCGCCCTGCGCCGGGAATGCATTGAGATCCTGGAGCTGCAGTCCGACGGTTTCGAAATCGAGACCGAGCTGATTGTCCGGGCCTCGAGGGCAGGCCTTCGGATAGCCGAGGTCCCGAGCCATGAACTGTGCCGCATCTCCGGGAAGTCCAACCTGCATACCTTCCGCGACGGGTGGCGGGTGCTGCGGACCCTCGCCCGCGAACGCATCGCGTGGGAGGCCCCCACGGCCGGCGCCCGGCCCGAAGCCCTGAGACGGGTCAAATACAAGTATCCGAGCGTAATGTTCCCCCACATCCCAACGGATCCCCAGAGTGTTCTGGGATTGCGCCCGGGAACCTGAGATGCCCCCCACCGCAGGGTTCCCGACCATTTCCGTTGTTATCTGCTCCTACACGGAGGAGCGTTGGGACAGGTTGATGGGCGCCCTGGACTCCGTCCGGGCCCAGACGCATCCCCCGCAGCAGACGATCGTCGTCGTCGACTACAACATGGATCTTTACAAGCGGCTCATTTTTACGGTGCCCGACGTGGTGATCGTTGAAAACAGCGGGCCCAAGGGCCTTTCCGGTGCCCGCACCACCGGGGCCGGGGTCGCGAAGGCGAAGGTGGTGGCTTTCCTCGACGACGACGCCGAAGCCGCACCGGACTGGCTCGAACGCCTGGCCGCCCTGTACGACGATCCGGACGTCCTCGCAGTAGGCGGACGGGTCGAGCCGCGGTGGGAGGCCAGCCGGCCGGGGTACTTCGCCAAAGAGGTGGATTGGATCGTCGGCTGCACCTACCGGGGCATGCCGAAGGTCGCCGCTGAGGTCCGCAACGTCATCGGCGCCAACATGTCGTTCCGTGCCGAAGTCCTGGACCGGGTCGGCGGGTTCAACCCGTCGCTGGGCCGCCAGGACGGCCTACCGCTCGGCTGTGAAGAGACGGAGCTCTGTATCCGCGCCGTTATGGGCGCCCCCGGATCCCGCGTCGTCTACGAACCTGCGGCCCTGGTGCACCACCACGTACCCGCCGAGCGCGGCACCTGGCGCTACATGCTGGCACGGTCATGGTCTGAGGGCCTGTCCAAGGCTCAAGTCAGCCGGATCGTGGGCCACAAACGCGCTCTGGGCCCGGAGCGGCGCTACGTCCGGCAGGTGCTGCCGCGGGCGGTCTTTGCCGGAACACGCGACTGGATCCGGGGCAAGGACCCTGCAGGCCTGAGCCGTGCGGGCGCAATCCTCGCCGTGCTTGCAGCCACTGCAGCCGGTTATCTGCGCGGCCGCCGGCTGCCTGCCGGTTCCCTGCCAGCGGAAACAGCCGTGATGCCGCAGGACGAACGGTGGAGGGAAGTCCAATGAAGCAGAGGCACGAGCCCCGGTCTCCGAAGATGGCCGCTCCGGCAGTCATGACGTCAGGAAGTTTCCGCCATGAGCCAGTCTGAGCGAGACGTCGTCCAGCAGTCCGGAGCCGCCAGCGGCGCCGGCTTCGACATCCATGGCGTGGTCGGGATTGATGTCGCGCCGGGTACGCCCGGCGAGTCGCAATTGCGGGACATGCTTGCCCCCTTTCTCGGGAAATCCGGCGCCTCCCGGCGGCTCTCCATCAGCGAGGAGGTCTTGCCCATTCCGGGTCAATCCCACGCGGAGGACGCCTACCGTTTCACACCGAACTCGCTCTATCTTTCCGCGGACCGCGTCCAGATCATTGAAACGGCGGAGGGATACCAGATTCAGGGCAGCGGCGAGCTGCTGACCGCGGTGATTCCTCTGCTGGACAGGCTCTGCGTCCAGGAAGAGACTGCAATGATCCACGCCGCCGTCGTCGATTTCCGTGGTTCCGGTGTCTTGCTGCCGGCTTGGGGCGGAGTCGGAAAAACCAGCACCGTGGCGAAACTTGTGGCCATGCAGGACGTCCGATTCATGGCGGATGACTGGGCCTTCCTCGGCGCAGGCGGCATGCTCATGGGTTACGCGAAGCCGATGTTCATCAAACCCCACCACCGGGCCATCTATCCCCAACTGTTCCAGGGCGCACGCAAGCCTCTGGCCCCGGGGTGGCTCACGACTCCGGTGGCCCACCTCGCCACGGCTGTCCACCCGGTGATTGTGCGTTACCCGAAGACGGCCGCCTTCACCAGACGCTGGTCCCCGGAGCACCGGATGGTGCACCCGGGACAGGTCTTCGGCCCGGAGCGGATTGCATCAGCGGCACCTGCCCAGCTTGCCATCTTCCTGGAGCGCTACGACGGGGCCGAAGCACGTCTCGAACCCCGCAGCCCCGATTGGATGACGTCCCGGATCGTCGGCAACTTCCATTCCGAGCTTCCCATGGTTTCCCGCCGGCTCGTCGAAGCCCTGGGTGCGTCCGGTCTGGTTCCCCTGGAGGAGCATTTCGGGGAGAAAGCCGCCGTCGTGCGGCGGGCCCTCGAAAGCGTACCGTGCTCGCTGCTCCGTTTGCCCGTCTCCTGGTCCGCGGACCAGGCATCGGACTTTGTCGCGAATCTGGTGCGCTCAAAGCTCGACGGGTGAGGTGAACGGACGTGAGCAAACTCGATGTGTCGGTGATTGTTCCAGCCCGAAACGCCGCCGTCTGGCTGCGCGAATGCCTGGAGTCCATCACCGGACAGGGTCCCCGCGAGGTGATCGTGGTCGATGGCTGTTCAACCGACGACACGGTCGCTATCGCTCGTTCTTTCGGCGCGCAGGTCCTCTCCGACGAGGGCCGGGGGCTGCCCGCAGCCCGCATGCTCGGCGTCCAGAACGCCCACTGCGACGTCGTCTCCCTGATAGACGCCGACGTCGTCCTGCCGCCCGGCAGCCTGGAGCGGCTCCTGGGCGAATTCGAGGCAGGTGGCTTCGACGGCCTGCAGTTCGGTTTGGCCAGCGAGGCGGACGGGCCCGGCTACTGGGGATCGGCCCTGGCCTGGCACCACAACCACAGCCGGGTGCGTTCCTGGTTCGGCGTCTGCGCCACCCTGATCCGCCGCGACTTATTGCTTTCGGTCGGATTCGACGACTCCTTCGTTTCCGGCGAAGACGTTGAGCTGCGGATCCGTCTGGAGAAGGCCGGCTATCGGCTTGGCGTGTCCCCCACCACCGTGGTGCGGCACCGGTTTGCCGACACCTTTGCCGGGGCACGCGACCAATGGGAGCAGGACGGCGCCGGAATGGCACGGACGATCCGCAAGCATCCCGCGCGGGCGGGCTGGATGGTGGTGCTCCCCCTGCTGGCCACCGTCCGGGGCGTGGGGATGTCACTTGTTCGCGCCCCCCGCTTCTTGCCGTACTGGCCCGGGTTCCTCCTGTTCAACTACCGCTCCATGATCGGCGAGATCCTGCGGCCCGCAGGCCAGCCCCTCTCTTTGGTGGGAAACGCTGCTTGGCTGGCGGCCGCGCGGGTGGCACCGATGGTCACCGGCTTCCTCTTTTGGGCGCTGGTGGCACTGGTACTGCCCCCCACCCAAACCGGGTTGGGATCCGTGGTGATTTCGGCGGCGCTCCTTACGGTTCAATTGGGCATGTTCGGCGTGGGCCCCGCCACGTTGACCCTTTTGCCCGGGGAAGCAGACGGCGGCCGCCGCCTCATCGCTACCAGCCTGCTCACCGTGGGGACCTTTTCACTCGCAGTGGCCATAGGGCTCGCCGCGATCACGAACTCCTTCGGTTCCGGCGTCGGCGAGGCCTGGAACAACCCCCTGGTCACGGTGCTGTTCCTCATTACGGCCGTCTTCGCCGCCGTCGCCTATCAGCTGGACCACATCGGTCTGGCTCAGGAGCGCGCGGACCGGGCCCTTATCCGCAGCATCATCCAGAGCATCGTCCAGCTCGCCGTCGTGGCTCTCGCCTTCATTCTTGGAATCCACGAATTGTCGGTCGTGGTGGCCGCGGTCGCTGCCGGTGCCATGGTCAGCGTGGTTGTGGGACTGCGGCAGCTCCGCCGCGCCCGGGTCGCCCCCGACTGGCAGCATGGACTACGGCCCAAACACGCCCTGAAACTCCTGAAGCCCGGGCTGCCGAACCACGCCCTGATGCTTGCCGATCGCGCCCCGGGTTACCTGCTCCCCCTCATCGTCGCCGCCACTCTCGGCCCGGCAGCGACAGCAGCCTGGTACATCGTCTGGATGATGGCCTCGGCCGTCTTCTTCGTGCCCCAGTCCGCTGGGTTCTCGCTCCAGACCGCCCTGGCCGGAACGCGTTCGCGGCCCGGGCTCGTCGCTTCCGCCATCCGGGTAAGCCTCCTGCTCACGCTGGTGACCGGCGGGCTTCTCGTATTTATCGGGCCCTGGCTGCTCCGTTTCCTGGGTCCGGACTACGCCTCCGCGTGGGTGCTGATTCCCATTCTCGTGCCGGCGCTCCTCCTGGGCTGCATAACGCAGGTCTACTACGGGCTGTGCCGGGCCCAAGGGCGCCTCTTTGAATCCACCGCCCTCGCCGTAGTGGCCGCGGTCCTGGTTCTCGGGCCGGCCCCCGCAGTTGCCCACTCATATGGCCTCACGGGTGTCTCGGTGCTATGGTCCCTCGCGCAGTCTGCGGTGGCCCTGATCGCCGGCTGGCGCCTCATCGCACTGACCCATACCAAGGCGTCCTCCCCGGCCGTCCAAGTTCCTTCGTCGGCGAGCCAGGAGCCGACCGGGATGGAGACACCATGACAAACGATTCAGCCACCACCGCACGCGTCACCACGGGGCGGAGCCTGCAGGACAGTGTTCAAAGTTCCGGTGCCGAACCGCCCACCGACAGCGGACCCGGGTTGCCGCCGGCGTGGCTGACCGGCGCTCTCGCAGGCCTCGCCGCAGTGGCCTTCATTCTCGGACTCTGGGGCATGTTGATTGTCGATCCCCGGCAGATTGGCGGTTCCGGTCTGATTGGGGCCCTGCCGCCGCTCTACTTCGTGGCCCTCGCCCTGAGCCTGGTTGGATTCGTCGCCTCGCTGGGCCTTCCCCGGTTCAATCCAGCCCTCCAGACCTTGCAGATACTGGTCACGGTGTTCATCCTGCATGGCGCCGACCCCGTCATCCACGGACTCCCCCGGCTTGAGGCAAGTTACCGACATCTCGGGATTGCCGACGATCTTGCCCAGTCCGGCCAGCTGGACCCGACCCTGGACGCCTACTTCAATTGGCCGGGCTTTTTCGACCTGCTCGGAATGCTTTCGGGCGCGACGGGGGTGAAGGATCTGATGGGCGTGGCGACCTGGGCCCCCATCGGCGTCAACGTCCTGCTCCTGGCCCCGTTGCTGGCACTGGCGACCCGGCTGACAGCCCATCGGCGCCACGCCTGGGCCGCCGTCTGGGTCTTCTACTTGACCAGCTGGGTCGGCCAGGACTACCTGGCCCCCCAGGCCTACGCTTTCATCCTGCTGATCACCCTCATCGCCTGCGTCCTGAGTGCTTTCACCGGGTGGGCATGGCGGACTGACCGGAACCGGTTTACCAAGGCGCTGGCCCGGCTCGTCGGAAAACTGGACACTGCCATTCCGCAGCACGGCGTGCCTGGTCCGTCCAGGGGACACAGTGCCGTCCTGGTGGTGGTCTGCGCGGTACTCCTTGTGGCCATGACCGCCTCCCATCAGCTGACACCTTTTGCGGCTATTCCGATCCTGACCGCCTTGCTGCTGACAGGCCGGCTGCGGCTGCGGTTTCTGCCCGTACTGGCAGTGGTGCTGCCCGTGGGGTGGCTGGTGTTTGCG
>JAODMA010000476.1 GCA_025464545.1 Arthrobacter sp.
TGCCCGTATAGGGAACAAGTGGAATCCTCGATAGCGGGGCCAGGTGTTCGTCCGCCCCACCGACCGAACCGTACCTTCGGTGTGGAAGAGGAGTTGCTCCTCGTGGACACCCGGACTGGCAGGCCCATCCCCGTCGCAGAACTATCCTTGGCAAACATGCCCGTCCCCGCCAACGCCGGCCACGGCCCCACGCTCACACGGGAACTGCAGCAGGAGCAGATTGAAGTGGTGAGCCCGGTCTGTTCAACTCTGGACGAACTTGCCCGAGCAATACGCCAAGGCCGTGCCCTCGCCGACGAAGCCGCCCGGCCCATGGGTGGCCGAGCGGTAGCGTTGGGAACGAGCCCGGTCGCGACAAACCCGAGTATGGTGCCCGAGCCCCGCTTTCTGGACATGGCGGCCCGGTTCGGGCTGACGCTCAAGGAACAACTGACTTGCGGCTTCCACGTTCACGTGCTCGTTGTTTCCCCGGAAGAAGGCGTGGCCGTCCTGGACCGCATCCGTGTATGGCTGCCTGTGCTGCTCGCACTCAGCGCCAACTCCCCCTACTGGGGCGGAAATGACAGCGGCTACGAGAGTTTCCGGTATCAGGTGTGGAACAGGTGGCCCACTGCCGGGCCGTGCGAGCGGTTCGGCTCGGAAACTGAATACCGCCGCCACGTAGAGTCGTTGCTGGCCGCCGGAGTCCTTCTGGATGAGGGAATGGTGTACTTCGACGCGCGCCTGTCACGTAACCACCCCACGGTCGAGGTCCGGATTATGGATGTCTGCATGGACCCGGCGCATGCGGCAGTAATAGCGGCGGTCGTACGGGCACTTGTCGAAAAAGCCGCCCAGGAATGGCGCACCGGGATCAGGGCTCCCCGGGTGTCGGCGGCGCACCTCCGCCTGGCCGCATGGAGGGCCAGCAAATCAGGCGTTGAGGGCGAACTCATGCATCCCTTCCTGAACAGGCCGAGCCAGGCCACCGAAGTCGTGCAGACACTACTCAGGCATATCGGGCCTGTCCTTGCCAGAACCGGCGATGAAGACACGGTCACTACCGAACTGGCGAGGATTCTCGCCGACGGTACGGGGTCCCGACGGCAACGGCAGGCGATGCTCAACGGCCATGGCCCGAAGGCTGTGGTGATGGACGCCCTCGACTGCACCCACGGCGGCTACGACCCGGCGCCGCGCCACCCGAATGTCTCCAGCCCACATGACCGCCACGAAGGAGCACGGAATGCACGCTGACGATGACGATGACGAGCGAGCATATCTGGACACCCACTCAAGGGAGCTGCTGGACCGGCTCTCGGAATGGATCCGGATCCCCTCAGTAGCAGGAGTTCCCGACCGCAGACACCACCTCATCCGATCCGCCAACTGGTTGGCGGCCGAATTGCGCGACGTCGGGTTTCCCGTCACGGAAATATGGCCCGGCACGGAAGGCCCTGCCGTTTTCGCTGAATGGTGCGATGCCCCCGGGTCCCCCACCATACTCATTTACAGCCACCACGACGTCCGGGCGGTCAAGGAGGAAAATTGGGACCAGACGTCACCGTTCGATCCCGTTTTCCGGGACGGTCGGCTCTACGGCCGGGGAAGTTCGGACGCAAAGGCCCAGGTCATGGCGCACTTATGGGCTGTCCGGGCCCACCTGGCAGCCACGGGCCGAAGCGCGCCGGCAGTGAACCTTAAGCTCATCATAGAAGGGGAGGAAGAAGCGGGGTCCCCCGGTCTGAAACGCTTGCTTGAGGTCAACCGGAAACGCCTGGACGCGGACGTGGTCATCTTCTCGGACACCCTGCTGTGGCGGGCAGAGCACCCTGCCGTGTGCACGAGCATCCGAGGCATGCTGGGCGCGCGTCTGGAGGTTTACGGTCCCCACACCGACATCCACAGCGGCGCCGCATCCGGTCCCGCCCCCAACCCGGCACTCGAGCTGAGCAGATTGCTGGCGGACCTGCACGACCAGAAAGGCAGGATCACGTTCCCCGCCTTCTACGACGCCGTAGAAGAGATCTCCCCCAGGCGACGCGCCGAACTCGCCGCGCTTCCCTTCGATGAGAAGGACTGGCTCGAGCGCTCGCACACCCGCAGTATCGCAGGGGAGGAAGGCTACAGCGTCCTCGAACGCTTGTGGGAACGGCCCGCACTGGAGGTAATAGCCATGGCGGCAGGGGACCCCATAGGGGTAGCACGGGCCGCCATCCCGTCCATGGCCTCCGCGGACCTCAGCATCCGCACGGTCGCTGGCCAAAAGGTCAACGACGTAGCCGCGCAACTCCGTGCCTGGGTCGAGGAGAAAATCGACGATCGGTATGCGTACGAGCTCTCGCTCTCCATCGACACCGCCCAGGAGTTCTACCGGACACCGGAACACCCGGTGGTCGACGCCTTATCACGAGCGATGGCAAAAGGCTTCCGCGCGCACAAAGTTGGAAGGATGGGCAACGCGGGCGGCGGACCCGCGGACCTGCTCGCCACCGCGCTTGGCGTACCTGTGGTTTTTTTCGGGACGGGCCTTGTCGAGGACAACTGGCACGACAGCGACGAGAGCGTACGGGCCGACATCCTCAGGGCCGGCGCCGCAACACTTGCCTT
>JAODMA010000006.1 GCA_025464545.1 Arthrobacter sp.
CGCGGTCGTTGCCGAAGGGCGGGTCGGGTGCGAGGTCAGGATCGGCATTCACATGCTGCATGGTAGGAAGTTCCCCGTAGCCCACCTCTTCCTGCAGCGGTACCGCCGTCGTGCCGTCCGGCTCTACGGAGCCCGCTGCGGAGGCAGCGGCGCCGGTGGCGGCGCCGGTGGCGGCGTCGTCGACGCGGCCGCGCCAGGCGCCCGTCTCGACCTCGCGCTCTTCGATGAAGTTCTTGAAGTGCTTGAGGTCCGAGGCGACCTGACGGGAGTCCAGGCCGACGGCGGCCCCTACTTTCTCGGCGGCCGATTCCGGCTCCCAGGTGAGCTCCACGCTGACCTTCGTCCGGTTAGCGCCGAGGGCCTCGAACCGTACCGTGCCGGCGTTGCGGGGCTCATCCAGGCTTTCCCAGGAGAGACGCTGGTCCGGTTCCTGTCCGGAAATCCGTGCGTCGTATTCGCGCTTGACCCCGCGGATGCTCGTTTCGAAGTGGACCGTGCTGTCGTCGAGCTGTCGGACGGCGTCGACCCCGCTCATGAACCGGGGAAAGTCCTCGAATTGTGTCCACTGGTTATACGCCTGACTGAGCGGGACGTTTACCTCGATGGATTGCTTGACAGTTGCCACCCCTTATCACTCCTTCAGTCGAGGTACCGCGGTCGCGTTTCTGGTTGCCGGGGCGATTAGCTCCACATGTCAACGCTAGCGCGGTTGGCGCCAGATAGTAAGTTTGCTGATGACTCCGCCCGCAGACGAGGGCGATCGGCGGCCGGCGACCAGCCGACACGTGTCTCGACGCGAAAGGGAGGAGCCGATGGGCCCCTCCGTTTCGTGTCAGTTGTGCCTACGGACCGGACCTTAGTCGTCCTTGTCCTTGTCTTTGTCCTTGCTCTTGGCTTTGCCGCCCTTTTCAGGATTTTCCTTGCCGGGCACCGGCGCGATCACGACGGGCGGCGGGGCCGCCGCGGCTGCAGCTGCAGCTACGGCGTCGGCAGCTGCCTTCGCGGCCGCTTCCTGTTCAGCCGCCGCCCGAGCCGCTTCGGCAGCTGCCTTCGCGGCCGCTTCCCGTTCAGCCGCCACCCGGGCCGCTTCGGCAGCCGCGGCCGCGGCTGCCTGCTGCGCCGTAAGCTCGGCCCGGACAGCGTCGATGGACGTCCTGATGCTCTGGTGGCGCTTGAAGGACACCTCGCCCCGGGCCGCGGCGCCGTCCAGCGTGGCCACCAGTTCATCCAGGAGCCTCAGGGAGCCGGCGTGGTCATTGGCCGCGGCCGCCTCGGTGACGGCCAGGACCTGAGACTGAAGCTGGCTGGCCGCATCGGGTCCGAGGTCGGGGGGCGGAGCGGAGCAGCCGGCCAGCGCTGCCGCCAGAACGCCAGCTACCAGCAGGCCGCCCGCGGGCAGCCGACGGGAGCTGCGTCTCCCGGCGCCCTGCAGGGGTCGGCGCCGGCTCACGGCTGCACGCTCTTCTGCAGTTCCACCAGGTGTTCGCCCAGACTGCCGGTCACGGACGGATAGGGGACGACGGCGGGTGCCTCCGGTGCTAGAAGAGAAGGAACCGCAGCCGCTCCCACCGCCAACAGGGCAAGCACAGCAAACATCGTCAGAAGTGCAGCGATGCGGGTGCGCCTGCGCGTGTGCCGGAAGCGGGCAACCGTCCGGTCTGCGAGGGAGGCTGTTTCCGTCCGGGGCTTAAGTGGGTCGGCGGGCTTCGACGGGGCATCCGGGTCCAGCCGGGGGATTGGGCGCTGTCCGGACGTGTACTCCGGCGGCAGCGCCGGCTGCGGAGGTCTGGCGGGCGGAGCCGGCAGGACCCGGGTACGTTCCTCCGCCAGCACGCCGGGCAACGACTGGGGCGAGACCAGGGCCTGGCGCAGTGCACGTTCCAGGTCCGCGGCCGACGGACGGTCCATCGGATCCATGGCGGTCATGGTCCTGAACAGCTGTGCCCAGTCAGCAGGGACAGAGCCCGGGATGGACGGGGCCCGGTGCAGGCGTGCGACGGCCGATTCCACCGCGCTGCCCGGGTATTCGATCTCGCCTTTAAGGCATTCGAGCATCACGAGGCCCAGCGAGTAGATGTCGCTCGCCGGTCCAAGGTCAGCGCCTCGGGCCTGTTCCGGACTCAGATAGGCGGCAGTGCCCACCATTGTGCCGGTAGCCGTGAGTCGGGTGCCGTCCATCATCCGGGCGATCCCGAAGTCCGTAAGCTTTGGCCGCAACGGTTCACCGGGGCGTCCCGGCACCAGCAGGATATTGGCCGGCTTGATATCCCGGTGGATGATTCCAAGCGCGTGGACATAGGCCAAAGCGTCTGCCACACCGGCACCGACGACAGCCAGTTCGTTGAGGGGGAGGGGGCTGTGCCGGATCCGGGTGCGGAGATCCTGGCCGTCCACCAACTCCATGGTCAGGAAGGGCCTGGGCTCGTCGGGAATCCGGTTGTCGACCCCGGCGTCGAAGAGCGTCACCAGGCTCGGATGGTTCAGGGTCGCCAAGAGTTCGATCTCGGCCTCCTGACGCCTGAGTTCGTCAGGGTCGGCCGACTGTGGAGCAAAGAGCTTCAGCGCCACATCCCGGCCCAGGTTCAGGTCCTTGGCCGTATAGACGGAGGCCATGCCGCCGCGGCCGATGACTTCGCCCAGCCGGTACCGGCCGCCCACCCGATCTGCAGCGACGCTGTTGGCCGAACTGTCCACGTTCCCGCCCCTTCCCAAGGCGCCCTGCTGGCGCTCCTAAAGAATAGTACGGTTACGGGGTTGCGCCGCACTCACACCATGGCCGCGTAGTGCGGCCACGGTGCATGGCGGGTACTCCGCCGGAGTTTGTGAATGCCGTTGAGTCCCCCAGCGGACCCAACGACCTCGCTCCAGCGGTGACGGGACCACAACGGGAGCGGTTGCCGTACTAGGGCGGATGTTCGTCCTGCAGGCGGGACGGTTTTCGGCGCGCCAGCTGAGGGGCGGTGCCGGACCAGCGGGGCTTCTGGAAGGCGGCGGTCCGATACCGCTGTTTAGCAGAGGCCGGTCGCGGCGGAACCGAGGCTCTGGCCGAGCGAGGGGCACCAAAACGCGGGACGGTGGAAAATGGGGTGCCGGAAGTCCCGGCGGGGACGAGGGCGTCCATTGGAAATCTCCTGAATGACTGGTGGCGGGCGCCTCAAGGCAGCCCGATTGGCCGTGCTCTGTGGAGGGCAGAGACGGCTAACTAGTCAGGAGATGAACCGGGGTCAGCCGCGAATGCTGAGTGCTCGTGTTGCAGCGGACCTCGGATCGGGTCGGCATCGGCCGTGGGGATGAACAAGTACGGGTTCGGCAACCAGGCAGCCGCGCCTCCAGGACCGCTGGACTGTTGAGCGTTGCCCGAGCCGGAACCGACGCCGGCAGGGAGGGCGTCAGTCGCGGGTAGTCCAGGGCCGCCGCGCCAGGGGCCAGGTCCGCGGTCGCCGGACGGGCCCGGGTCTCCGGGGGCGGCGGGAGGACCCGTGGCGGGCGCTGCCGGCACTCCGGCAGGAGGCTGAGGAGCCGGGGATGAGCCGGAGGAGCGCGGTGCCACGTAGGCGTTCCGGATGGCGGGGGCGGGCTCAGCCGCGGCCGTCATCACTTCCCGCGGAGGTGGTTCGGACTGTGCCTGGGCATCGCAGTTGGTCCGGGCATCGTCTGCGGCAGGCGTCCCGGCTGCAACCTTCGGCGCGGCGACGGTGTCCATAACGGGCTTCAGCGGGACCGAAGGTACGGGGATCACGGCATCAGGCAATCCGGGTTTCGCCCCAGGGGCGCCGGGAGCGGGGCTAGCCGTGTCTGGGTTCGCTGGATCCGAAGCGGGTGGGCCCGGAGTCGTTGGATCTGCGGGCGGCTCACTGCCCGGGGCCGGGGTTGCCGGGTGGCTCGGATCGGGAGTGGGCTTGGCTGGGTCAGGCGCGGGCTGGACCGCGTCCGAATCCGAGTCCGAGTCCGGGACTGCGTCGGAGTCAGAATCCGGGTGAGGCGCAGGCGCGGGCTTGGTGGGATCAGAATCAGGGGCCGGTTCAGAATCAGAGTCGGAGTCAGCGTCCGAATCGGAGTCAGGGCGTGGCGCAGGCGCAGGCTTGGTTGGGTCCGGGACCGGTTCAGAATCCGAGCCGTCGTCGGAGTCACGCGTGGGCTTCGTAGGAGCGGGCGCAGGGTTGGCCGGGTCAGAATCCGAATCCCGGTCGGTCGCAGGTTTCGTCGGGTCAGTGGCGGGCTTTGATGGGTCAGGCGCCGGCTTCGTTGGATCCGTCGCAGGCGTGCTCGGGTCGG
>JAODMA010000053.1 GCA_025464545.1 Arthrobacter sp.
CCACGGGCGCCCCGGTTGTCCCGGTCGGACTGATCGGCACGGAGCACCTCCAGCCGGCGGACAGCAAATCCATCAAGCCGCAGCACTTCACCATGAAAGTCGGCGAGCCGCTGTACTTCGACAAGACCGGTCCGGATCACTCCCTGCCGGCGCGCCGCCAGGTCACCGACCGGATCATGGAGGCCATAGCCGACCTCAGCGGCCAGGAACGGGCCACCGGCTACAACCAGAGCAAAGCTGTCGACTAGGGCGCTGTCCCGGACACCCCCGCCGTCTCAGTAGACTTGAACTGTGGCAGATCCAGCGAGTTACCGTCCACAGACGGGTGAGATTCCGACCAATCCGGGCGTGTACCGCTTCCGCGATCCGCATGGCCGGGTCATCTACGTCGGCAAGGCCAAGAACCTCCGTTCCCGGCTGAATTCCTACTTCGCCAACCCTGCCGGACTGCTGCCCAAGACCTATGCTATGGTCCATGCGGCGAGCAGTGTTGAATGGACCGTCGTCGGCAGCGAGCTCGAATCCCTCCAGCTGGAATACACCTGGATCAAGGAATTCAAACCCCGTTTCAACGTCATGTTCCGGGACGACAAGAGCTATCCGTACCTTGCGGTCACGATGGGGGAGAAATACCCGCGGGTCCAGGTGCTGCGCGGTGAGCGCCGGAAGGGCACCCGCTATTTCGGCCCGTACACGGCCGGCGCCATCCGGGACACCATGGACACTCTGCTGCGCGTGTTCCCGGTCCGCAGCTGCAGCGCCGGCGTCCTGAAGCGGGCCGAAGCCAGCGGCCGGCCATGCCTGCTGGGCTATATCGACAAGTGCTCGGCCCCCTGCGTCGGGCGCATCTCGGCAGAGGACCACCGTGCCCTCGCCGAGGATTTCTGCACCTTCATGGGCGGCGAAGCCAAGCCCTTCGTGACCAGGCTGGAAAAGGACATGGCCGCCGCCGTGGCCGAATTGGACTACGAGCGGGCGGCCCGCCTCCGGGACGACATCGTCGCGCTGAAGAAGGTCTTCGAGCGCAATGCCGTCGTCCTGGCCGAGGGCACCGACGCGGATGTGTTCGCGTTGCATGAGGACGAGCTCGAGGCCGCGGTCCAGGTGTTCCACGTCCGCGGCGGCCGGATCCGCGGCCAGCGCGGCTGGGTCGTGGAAAAGGTCGAGGACTCCAGCACACCGGACCTGGTGGAACACCTGCTCCAGCAGGTCTACGGCGCCGAAGCCGAAAGCCAGGGCCGGCTGCCACGCGAGGTCCTGGTGCCCGCGGAACCAAGCAACGCCGCCGAGCTCGCCGAATGGCTCAGCGGCCTCCGCGGGGCCCGCGTTGATATCCGCGTCCCGCAACGCGGCGACAAGGCCGCCCTGCTGTCTACCGTGCGGGACAACGCCGAGCACGCCCTGAAGCTGCACAAATCACGGCGGGCCGGCGACCTGACCATGAGGTCCCAGGCGCTGCAGGAACTGCAGGAGGCGCTGGACCTTCCCGTGGCGTTGATGCGGATCGAGTGCTACGACATCTCGCACGTGCAGGGCACCAACGTGGTCGGCTCCATGGTGGTGGTCGAGGACGGACTGCCGAAGAAAGCGGACTACCGGAAGTTCTCCATCAGCGGCGCCGCCGCCAACGACGACACCGCCGCGATGCATGATGTGCTGACCCGCCGATTCCGGAACTACTTGCAGGAGAAGGCGGAGCACGCCGACGCCGCCGCGCAGCCCGGCCACCTGGCGGCGCTCAACGCCGCTGCCGATGCCGCCGTTGCAGGGCCTTCCAGTGCCCGAACGGACACCACGACGCCCACGCCGCGGGCACGGTTCGCCTACCCGCCCAACCTTGTGGTGGTCGACGGAGGCAAGCCCCAGGTCAACGCGGCCGCCCGTGCTCTGGCCGGACTGGGCATTGACGACGTGTACGTCGTCGGCCTGGCCAAGCGGCTCGAAGAGGTCTGGCTTCCGGACAGCGACTTTCCCGTGATCCTGCCGCGCGCCTCCGCCGGGCTGTACCTGCTGCAGCGCATCCGCGACGAAGCGCACCGCTTCGCGATCTCCTTCCACCGCCAGAAGCGCGGCAAGGCCATGACCGTGTCCGCCCTTGACAGCGTTCCGGGCCTCGGTGCATCCAAGCGCAAGGCACTGCTGGCGGAGTTCGGCTCGGTCAAGAGCATCAAGGCCGCGACCGCAGCCGAGCTCACCGTGGCAAAGGGGATCGGCCCCTCCCTCGCCGACGCGATCGTGCGGCACTTCAGCGAGGACGACGCCGCCGGGCCACCCGCGCTGCCGGCCATCAACATGACGACGGGCGAAATCCTCGAAACTTAGCTAGCACCAGCAAACTTAGCTAGGGTAAGGACTTGGGAAACGGTACGTCCGGCTGCGCGGAAGACGCAGCCCGGATGGCTGCGACAAAGAATTGCACAGCAGAACGGGGCTTCACAGATGGCAGAGTCGACGGCGGGATCCGGCACGGAAACGGACGGCATGACGCCGGTCAAACCCGATGAGGCGGAACTGCTGGTGGTGACCGGCATGTCGGGGGCCGGCCGCAGCACTGCGTCCGACGCGCTGGAGGACCACGGCTGGTACGTCGTGGAGAACCTTCCGCCGCAGATGCTCGGCACGCTCGCCGAACTGGTGTCCCACGCGCCCCGCTCCATCTCGAAGCTGGCAGTGGTGATGGACGTCCGCAGCAAAGAGCTGTTCGCTGACATCCGCGCCGCGCTCCGCGCGCTGCAGGCCAGCGGCCTCACCTTCCGGGTGCTGTTCCTCGACGCGGACGACGGCGTCCTGGTCCGCCGCTTCGAACAGGGCCGGCGCCCGCACCCGCTGCAGGGCGGCGGCAGGATCCTCGACGGCATCGCCGCCGAGCGCGAACTGCTCCACGAACTCCGGGCTTCTGCCGATATCGTGCTGGACACCTCGGCCCTGAACGTGCACGGACTGGCCACCGCGATCACTGAGCTGTTCAGCGAAACCGGACCGGTGGCGTTGCGCCTGAACGTCATGAGCTTCGGTTTCAAGTACGGCCTTCCGGTGGACGCAAACTTCGTGGCGGACGCCCGCTTCATCCCCAACCCGCACTGGGTCCCGGCGCTTCGCCCGCACACCGGCCTGGACAAAGACGTCAGCGATTACGTGCTCGAGGCCGAGGGCGTCAGCAATTTCGTGGAGCGCTACGTCCTGGCCCTTGAGCCGGTGCTGGACGGCTACCGGCGTGAGAACAAGCACTACGCCACGATTGCCATCGGCTGCACCGGAGGCAAGCACCGCTCGGTCGCCGTCGCCGTCGAGCTTTCCCGCCGGCTCGCGCAATATCCGCGCGTCACCGTGACCACGACGCACCGGGACCTGGGCCGGGAATAATGGCGCTGCTTACCGGCCCCCTGCCGCTCGTGCCGCCGGCCAGTTCCGCATTCGCCGGCCAGCAGGACAAGGGCCCTTCCGTGGTCGCCCTCGGCGGCGGTCACGGCCTCTCCGCCTCACTGTCCGCCCTGCGGCTGCTGACCTCGGAGCTGACCGCCATCGTTACCGTCGCGGACGACGGCGGATCCTCGGGCCGCCTGCGCGAGGAGTACGGTGTCCTCCCGCCCGGAGACTTGCGGATGGCGCTGTCCGCCTTGTGCGATGACACCGACTGGGGCCGCACCTGGCGCGATGTCATGCAGCACCGGTTCCAGCCCGGCAAGGGCCGCGGCGGCTCCCTCGACGACCATGCCATGGGCAACCTCCTGATCGTGACGCTCTGGGAGCTCCTCGGCGACACCGTCGCCGGCCTCAAGTGGGCCGGTGCCCTGCTGGGCGCCCGCGGCGAGGTCCTGCCGATGTCCAGCGTCCCGCTCACCATCGAAGGTCAGGTCCGCGTCACCGCCCCGGACGGCACCTCGGCGCTGCAGACCCTGCGCGGCCAGGCGAAATGCGCCGTTGCCGGTTCGCTGGAACGCGTCCGTCTGCTGCCCGAGGACGCCCCGGCCTGCCTTGAAGCCCTCACGGCCATCGAACTCGCGGACTGGGTCATCCTGGGCCCGGGCTCCTGGTACACGTCCGTGCTGCCGCACCTGCTGCTGCCGGAAATGCGGGAAGCGCTCTCCAACACCCAGGCACGGCGCTGCCTCACGATGAACCTGGCTACTGACACCAAGGAAACCAGCGGTATGACCGCCGCGGACCACCTCCGCGTGCTGCGCGAGTACGCCCCGAAGTTCACCATCGACGTTGTCCTGGCCGATCCGGCGTCGGTCCCGGACCTCCGCGAGTTCGAACAGGCGGCCGGGATGCTCGGTGCCGAGGTCGTCTTGGGTAAAGTGGGGGCGTCGAGCCGCCGGCCGATCCACGACCCGCTGCGTCTGGCCACGGCGTACCACGACATTTTCGGGAACAGTTAGGAAACGTGCCATGGCACTGACAGCATCGGTCAAGGAAGAACTATCCCGGCTGGACATCAAGAAGTCCTCAGTCCGGAAGGCTGAAGTGTCGGCCATGCTCCGCTTTGCCGGCGGACTGCACATCATCTCCGGACGGATCGTGATCGAGGCCGAAGTGGACCTCGCCTCGACGGCACGCCGGCTGCGCGCCGCCATCGCCGAGATCTACGGACACCAGAGTGAAATCATTGTGGTCTCCGGCGGGGGACTGCGCCGCGGGAACCGCTTCGTGGTCCGGGTGGTGCGGGACGGCGAAGCCCTCGCCCGCCAGACGGGCCTCCTGGACGCCCGCGGGCGCCCCGTCCGCGGTCTCCCGTCGGCAGTGGTGAACGGCTCCGCTTCCGATGCCGAGGCGGTCTGGCGTGGTGCCTTCCTCGCCCACGGCTCGCTCACCGAACCCGGACGCTCCTCCGCCATGGAGGTCACCTGCCCGGGTCCGGAGTCGGCGCTGGCCCTTGTCGGCGCAGCCCGCCGCCTCGGCATCCAGGCCAAAGCCCGCGAGGTCAGGGGAGTGGACCGCGTGGTGATCCGCGACGGCGACACCATCGCCGCGTTGCTGACCCGGATGGGCGCGCATGACGCGCTGATGGTCTGGGAGGAACGCAGGATGCGCAAGGAAGTCCGGGCCACCGCAAACCGGCTGGCCAACTTCGACGACGCCAATCTGCGCCGCTCGGCCCAGGCCGCCGTGGCCGCGGGCGCCCGGGTGGACCGCGCTCTGGAAATCCTCGGCGACGACGTCCCGGAACACCTCAAATACGCCGGCGAGCTGCGCGTGGCGCACAAACAGGCCAGCCTGGACGAACTTGGCCGGCTCGCCGACCCCGTCATGACCAAGGACGCCATCGCGGGCCGGATCCGCCGGCTGCTGGCCATGGCGGACAAGCGGGCCCAGGATCTCGGCATCCCCGGCACGGAGGCCAATGTGACTCCGGAAATGCTGGACGAGTAGGCGCGCCCCTAGAATCGGATCCAGACGGTGGAAATACCTCAGCAGCAGCGGAGGTTATGCCCACTGGATTCCGGATTCATCACTGACTTCCGGGTGCCACACCATCCGGATGCACAATCCGAGAGTTACCGAACCGGACGACCCGTCCACGACATTGGAGGATTTTGTGACCGAGTACGTACTGCCCGAACTCAGCTACGACTATGCAGCGCTGGAGCCCCACATTTCCGCGAGGATCATGGAGCTGCACCACAGCAAGCACCACGCCGCCTATGTGACTGGCGCCAACAACGCCCTGGCCCAGCTGGCGGAGGCCCGCGAGAAGGGCGACTTCGCCAACATCAACCGGCTGTCCAAAGACCTCGCTTTCCACACCGGTGGCCACATCAACCACTCCGTTTTCTGGAACAACCTCTCCCCGGACGGCGGCGATAAGCCGGAGGGTGAGCTCGCGGCGGCCATCGACGACGCGTTCGGTTCTTTCGACGCGTTCCGTGCCCAGTTCAGCGCTGCCGCCCTTGGGCTGCAGGGCTCCGGCTGGGGCTTCCTCGCCTACGAGCCGATCGGTGGCAACCTGGTCATCGAGCAGCTCTACGACCAGCAGGGCAACGTCGCACTGGGCACCACCCCTCTGCTGATGCTGGACATGTGGGAGCACGCCTTCTACCTGGACTACGTCAACGTCAAGGCTGACTACGTCAAGGCTTTCTGGAACATAGTGAACTGGGCCGACGTCGCGAAGCGCTTCGAGGCCGCCCGCCGGAACGCCACCGGCCTCATTACGCTCTAACCGTGAGGTAAAGCTCTCCTGCTTGTAACAAAGCTCACAATTCGCGCTGTCGGGCCCGAATCGTGGACTAAGCCTGCCCCCGCACTTGCGGGGGCAGGCTTAGTTAAACGTAAGATAGGTCACGGAAGGCGGTTAGCCTTCAGCAATGTGGCTGGTCGCCCTCCGATCTGGTAATCATCTCTGCCCAATGGCGTGCGGGATCTGTTAGTTGGCTTGAACGCCCGCTCAACTAGTCGTGCTTGCAGAAAAGCACCAAGGAGACTGAAAACGTGACGACCCGTATTGGTATCAACGGCTTTGGCCGCATCGGCCGCAACTACTTCCGCGCCGCCCTGGCGCAGGGGGCAGACCTTGAGATCGTTGCAGTCAACGACCTCACCAGCCCGGAAGCCCTCGCCCACCTGCTCAAGTACGACTCGGTCGGCGGCCGGCTGAAGGAAACCGTCGAGGTCAAGGACGGCAACATCGTCGTTGACGGCAACATCATCAAGGTCCTGGCCGAGCGCGACCCGGCCAAGCTTCCCTGGGGTGAACTCGGCGTCGACATCGTGATCGAATCCACCGGCTTCTTCACCAAGGCCTCCGATGCGCGCAAGCACATCGACGCCGGCGCCAAGAAGGTCCTGATCTCGGCTCCCGCCTCGGACGAGGACATCACGATCGTGATGGGTGTCAACCACGAACGGTACGACCCGGCCGCGCACCACATCATCTCGAACGCATCCTGCACCACCAACTGCCTCGGCCCGCTCGCCAAGGTCATCAACGACTCCTTCGGCATCGAGCGTGGCCTGATGACCACCATCCACGCT
>JAODMA010000063.1 GCA_025464545.1 Arthrobacter sp.
CGCGTTCGTCTTCTACCTCGCGGCGTGGCTGATCCTTCCGGACCAGCGCAACGCCATCGTCCTCCAGTCCTTCCTGGAGAACCGGTCGATCGGGCGCTGAGGCGCGGCGGAGCCGCCCACTGTGACCGGTTGAGACCCGGAATGACGCGGCGAGTGCCCCTGCCCGAACGGTGGGGCACTTCGCTGCGGTGAGCGTTTGTGTCCTGCCTTACATCCGCCGTTAGACTCTAGGGTGAGCTCAGCGTGGCGCTCTGCCTGTACACCTTCGAACCAGGATTTGAGCCGAGAAATGAAAATTGGAATCCTCACCAGCGGCGGAGACTGCCCCGGTCTGAACGCCGTCATTCGAGGCGCCGTCCTCAAGGGCATCGCCGTCCACGGCCACGAATTCGTGGGGTTCCTGGACGGCTGGCGGGGCGTCGTCGAAGCCGACGTCATCGACATCCCCCGGACCATGGTCCGCGGCATCGCGAAGCAGGGCGGGACCATCCTTGGCACCTCCCGCACCAACCCCTTCGAGAACAACGGCGGCCCCGAGGTCATCAAAGCCAATATGGAGCGCCTCGGCATCGACGCGATCATCGCTATTGGTGGCGAGGGAACCCTGGCCGCCGCCAAGCGGCTCACCGATGCCGGGCTGAAGATCGTGGGAGTCCCCAAGACGGTCGATAACGACCTTGACGCCACCGACTACACCTTCGGCTTCGACACCGCCGTCGAAATCGCCACCGAGGCAATCGACCGCCTGCGCACTACCGGAGAATCACACCACCGCTGCATGATTGCCGAAGTCATGGGCCGCCACGTGGGATGGATCGCGTTGCACGCCGGCATGGCCTCCGGCGCTCACGCCATTCTGATACCGGAGCAGAAAGCCTCGATGGAACAGATCGCGGACTGGGTCCGTTCGGCCCACGAGCGCGGCCGCGCACCCCTCGTGGTGGTGGCGGAGGGCTTCGTCCCGGACGGCCAGGAGACGCCGCATTCCGAACGCGGCCTCGACACCTTCGGCCGGCCCCGTCTGGGCGGCATCGCGGAACGGCTCGCGCCCGAGCTCGAGGCCCTGACGGGCATCGAAACCCGCGCCACCGTTCTTGGCCACATCCAGCGCGGCGGCGTGCCGACGGCGTTCGACCGCGTCCTCGCCACCCGTCTGGGCATGGCTGCCATCGACTCCGTCGTCGAGGGACGCTGGGGCACTATGGTTTCGCTCAACGGCACGGACATCGTTCACGTAGGCTTCGACGCCGCCCTTGGCAACCTGAAGGCCGTCCCGCAGCACCGCTACGACGAGGCCGCGGTCCTCTTCGGCTAGGACTCGTCCGGCCGGCGGTGCGGCCCGCGCGCACGCAAGCCCCACGCACGGGGGCTGCAGGGCCGGCCGCTCGGCCGGCCGCTCGGCAGCCGAACAGCCGGCAGCGCCACGGTGGGTAGGGTTGAGTCATGAGTCTTGAGCCCGGTTCCGCTGACATCATCCAGCTCGCGTGGGCGCGCCACCTGGGATTCGACGACGCCGACTTCGCCGCAGCCGCCGGCGAACGGCTCATCCGGGCGGACGAGTCCCGCCGCACGGTTGATTTCGTCCGCTTGTTCGGCAGCTCCGCCCTGGTGGGCCCGCAGTGGGCGCTGGACGCCGCCGTCGGGCTGCCCGACGAGGAACTCGCTCAGCATGTCACTCTCCTGACCATCACCCGGAACCACGGCGGCCACGGACTCGGCGCGGCGGCGCTCTTCTTCGCGGACGATCTGCCCCTGCAGCAGCCCGCGGAGGAGCTGACCGTCTCGCACGGCAACCAGGAAGCGATCGAGCTGGAAGCGGCGTGTCCGCCGGATGACGGGAACGAAGTGGGCCTCTCGGACCTTGAGCACCGGTTCACCATCCTGCACGTGGAGGACGGCCGGCGGGTTCCGGTGGCGTGCGGCGCGTACACCGAGTGGGAAGGCATCCTGGCCCATATGGGGGTGCTGGTCGCTCCGGAGTGGCGGCGCCGGGGCCTGGGATCGCTGGCGGCCTCAATCGCCGCCCACGAGGCACTCACCTCCGGCCTGACGCTCCAGTGGCGCTCCGATGTGAGCAACAAAGGTTCCCTTGCCATCGCCCGGAGCCTGGGCTTTGCCGCCGGCGGCATCCAGACCAGCGTCCTGCTCGGCTGATCCGGACGCTGGCCGGTCAACTCGGCTTGGCTGCGGCCCGTCCACCCGCTGAGGCAGTCCGCTCCGTCGGCGAGCCCGGGGCGGCACCCCAGTTCTGCGTCGGCTGGGGCTTGGCGAAGAACAGGGCCACCGCGGCGCCCAGCAAAATGACCGCCGCCGGCAGCAGGATGGACTGACCCATCGCCGTCGAGAAGCCCGCGTGCAGGGCCTCCGGCAAGCTCCCGCCGGATGACATCGGGCTCGCCTCGCCGGAGCCTCCCGGAACTGCCGGGAGTTCCGCCGCGAGACGGGCCTGGATCAGCACCGCGATGGCGGCGCTGCCCAGCACGGCGCCGATCTGGCGGGTGGTGTTGTAGACGCCCGCACCCGCGCCCGCCTGCCGGGGCGGCAGATTCCGGGTGGCGGTGGTACTTAGGGGTGCCCAGATCCCTGCGTTGGCGAAGCCGAGCACCGCGCTGGGCAGCAGGAACAGCCAGATCGGCGTTTCCGGGCGCATCAGGGCGGCGTTCCAGAAGAGCGCCACGGACATCAGGACCAGGCCGGATGCCGTGATGTACTTCGGGTTAACGCGGTCGATGATCCTGCCGACGACGGGGGCCAGGCCGCCGGAGATGACTGCCATCGGCACCATCATCAGCGCGGACTGGGTCGGAGTCAGGCCGCGGACGATCTGGTAGTTGAAGATCAGCGGCAGGCTGAAGGCGGTCACCGTGAAACCGACCGTGGTGATGCCTATGTTCGCGAGGGAGAAATTGCGGTCCCGGAAGAGGGACAGCGGAAGCAGCG
>JAODMA010000065.1 GCA_025464545.1 Arthrobacter sp.
GGCCCCGAAGCACCGCAACGTGGCGGTAATCCTCGCCGGAGGGGTTGGTACGCGCGAAACGTCCTATTTGGCCCTGTCGTGGATCGGCGACGGCGAGTCGAACGCGATCTTTCACGACCCCGTACGACCGCTGGTCGACAGCGAAATTGTCACAGCCAACCTGCGACGGGGCCAGACCCCGCCAGCCTTCCGGCTGCCCGTGATCCATGCCGCCTACGAACTCGCCAGAAAAGATCCCGCCTTCACGGCCACAGATGACTGCTCTGTTGTTCTGAAGTATCTACCCGAGGTTCCGATCTTCGTTGTTCAGGGAGATGAAGCGAACGTCAAGATCACCCACCCCATTGATATCCACATCGCCGACAACCTGTTCCAGCTCAAGGAGTCGCGCAGGCTCAATCTGCGAGCCGCTGAGCTGTTGGATATCGTCTTCACGGAGCTCGGTTGCGGGGGCCGTGCCGAGGAACGCGGCGCAGGGGGAGGGGAGGCATGAACGCCACTTCCGCCGTGCGCCGCGGCGGCATTGAAATTATCGGTGCCTTCGAAAGCACGTACCTCCCGGCCCATGACAGGGACATCACAGAAACCACCGGCCACGACATCAGCTGGAAGCAGGACCTTCAACTGCTCGCCGCCGCGGGCGTCAAACGCCTGCGTTACCCGGTTCGGTGGCACCGCGTCGAAGCGGACGAAGGGAAATTAGACTGGTCAGGCACCGACAGAGTGCTGCAGTATCTACATGATCACGGGTTCCAGCCCATCATCGATCTGGTCCACCACACCAGTTACCCGCGCTGGCTCACCGGAGGTTTTGCGGACCCCCGCTTCGGATCCGCCTACCTCCGTTACGCGGAGGCGCTGGCCCTTCGCTATCCCTGGATCCAGGAATACACCCTCTTCAACGAGCCGTTCTCCACCTTGTTCCTCTGCGGACACGAAGCAATCTGGCCCCCCTATCAATCGGGGCTGTCAAGTTTCGTCGAACAGATCCTGAACGTGCTGCCCGCGGTAGCTGAAGCAAGCAAGTTCTACGCCGAGCTGCTGCCCGATGCCAGGCATGTCTGGGTTGACAGCTGCGAAAACCACACCGGTTCAGACCCGGCCGGAATGGCCTACGCCCGCATGGCGAATGAGCGCAGGTTCCTTGTCATTGATGCATTTCTCGGACGAGCCTACGACCCCGAAGGCCCGATGGCGGCACCGCTGCGCGCAGTCGGGGGGGAACGCTTGCTGGACCTGGCTCCCGGCCGGATAGACATCCTGGGGCTGGACTACTATGCACACTGCCAATGGAACTTCGGATCAGGCGGAGGTACTGCACCCACATTGCGTCCGCTTCCGCTCGCGGAACAGATCCGCGACTATTGGCAGCGCTTCCAATTGCCGTGCATCCTCACCGAAACCAACATCCGCGGCACCACCCCGGACAGGGCGACGTGGTTCAAATACGTCCTGGAACAATGCGAGCTGGCCCTATCGATGGGCGTGCCGATCGAGGGCATGTGCTGGTTTCCCTTCATTGACTCCACGGACTGGGATTCGCTGCTGTTCCGCTGCAAGGGCCACATTGATCCGGTCGGCGTCTACTGGTTGGACCGGGAACTGACCCGAAGACCCTCGGCCATGTCCGACTCCTACGCGCTGGCCGCCGGCGGAAGCCCGGCCGCGGCCCTGCCCGCCTACCCCCTGGCCGAACCTGTCGCTACCTGGCTTACCGGCTACCTGCCGCAGATGGCGCACTGGACCTGGTCGTCCCGGCCGGACACCGCCCCGGGAAGCGGGCTCCCCAATCAAGAGACCCGCATGGAATTGAGGAATGTCGATGAAAAGTGAACTGATAGTGCTCTCACACCTTCGCTGGGACTGGGTATGGCAGCGCCCCCAGCAGCTCGTTTCCAGAATGGCCACCGACTACACGACGTGGTTTATTGAAGAACCCTTAACACCGCCGGGA
The DNA here is from genome assembly GCA_025464545.1 of Arthrobacter sp. GTDB lineage: Bacteria > Actinomycetota > Actinomycetes > Actinomycetales > Micrococcaceae > Arthrobacter. Next base: position 1,955 of record JAODMA010000065.1, read on the forward strand.
GGCCCGGTCGAACCCAACCGGCTCAACCGTTGCAGCGTGGACGGGCTGAACCGTGTCTGGCTTGAAATCCCGGAACAGGGCAGGCACATCGGATTCGCTGACCAGGTCCTGCCGCATTATATTGAGCAGTTGCCTGACCTCGTCGGAGCGCCGACAGCAGAGCGGGTGGTCTGGCTATACACACCGCTGGCCTTGGAAATCGCCTTCGCCCTGCAGCCGACCACGCTCGTCTACGATGTGATGGACGACCTGGCCGCCTTCAAAGATGCTGCTCCGGAACTGGTCGTCCGGCAACGGCAGGCCCTGCGCCTTGCCGACATCGTCTTCGCCGGAGGACGATCCCTGCACAGCTCTATGGTCCGGCAGGGACGCTCTGACGCACAACTCCTGCCCAGCGGTGTCGCCCCTGAGCACTACCGCCAGGCCCTCACGAGGCCCCGCCAGACGTCCGACCGGCCCGTCGCGGGATACATCGGGGTCATCGATGAGCGCCTGGACCTGCAGCTGATCTCCGGCATAGCGGCAGAGCTGCCCGACTGGGAAATCAGAATGATCGGTCCCGTTGCGAAGATCAACCCCGACGATCTCCCCAAAGCACCGAACATCAGCTATGCGGGGCACAAGACCTACGCTGAACTGCCAGGGGTCATGGCCGAGCTGGACGTCGCACTCATGCCCTTCGCGATTAACGAGGCAACCCGCTCCATCAGCCCGACGAAGACGCTCGAATACCTGGCCGGCGGACTGCCCGTAGTCTCCACGCACGTACCGGACGTCGTGGCCAACTTCTCCGGGGTCGTGCACCTGGGCAGCCGGGCGGCGGACTTCGCCGCCCTCTGCGCCCACCTAGGACGCCGCAAGACATCGACCCGGCCGGACCCCAGCACGCGGGATCTACTCAAGAAGTACCACTGGGATTCCATTGCCGCCCGGATACGAGAATCGGTGGTCTCTGCCGGATCACAGGAGGACCGCTCGACACTGGAAACGGAAGCCACTGCTTGAATCCCCTGCGGCTGACCGGAAGGGCCAGGAGGGCGCCTCCGATACGTCGTTTGAACGCCTGGACTGCGTATTTTGCCGGCCCCGGAAGCCGGCCAGCTAGGCGTCAGCCAGGACCGGAGTCTCCGGGTTCGGTGGGCGGGTCCAATTCCTGGAACAAGGTGATCTGGAGCCCGTCGGGTCCGGTGAGCCGGGAGTTCAGGGAGCGCCACGGCGTTTCCCGGGGTTCCGCGATGAGTGTTCCGCCGGCGGCCACGAGGTTCCGGGTGGCAGTTTCCGAATCGTCCACCTCGAAGGCG
>JAODMA010000072.1 GCA_025464545.1 Arthrobacter sp.
AGTCGGCGGAAATGGCATAGCGCTTGAATGAGGCCGCCTGGGTCTCGATGTTGGCATAGGTCCACTCACTAGGGTGGGCATTGCGCTTGATCGCAGCATTTTCCGCGGGGAGCCCGAAGGAGTCCCAACCGATCGGGTGCAGTACGTCGTAGCCCTGCTGGCGCAGGTACCGTGCGACGACGTCGCCCATAGCGAACGCTTCGGCGTGGCCCATGTGCAGGTCACCGGACGGGTAAGGGAACATGTCCAGCACGTAGCGGCGTTCCTTGGAACCGTCGTCGAGGGGCGTGAAGACCTTGAGGTCTTCCCAGACCTGCGGCCATCTGGCTTCCATCGCCGCAAAACTATAGGCACCCTCCTCGGGGCCTTCCGTTCCGACTCCTGCTGTTCCGGTCTCTGTCTCCGGCTGAACACTCACTGCTGGCCTCTTCTGTTCTTCAAGCCTGATTACCGTCAAGTCCGTACTGCAGGGGCCGTCCCGCCCTGGCCCCTGTCCCCTACTGCCGGGCCGAAAGGCCCCAGACACACAAAAGCCCCTCGACACGGAGGGGCGGCCGCTCGACAGTCCGAGTTCACCTCGGGACGCCGGGCGGCTAGCTAAGCAGAAGGATCGCACGCATAGAACTACTTTAGCGCCTCCGGCCGTTCCGCGGGTGGCACGCGTCCTCATTCAACGGCCCAGGCCAGGCCATGTGGTGCCGCCAACACAGAGCGCCACGAAACACTCACTCAGACTGGAGCCGTCCAGGCGTGCCGCAAGGAATCACCGCGGCCCCGACATGGCGTCAAATTGTTATAAATGGGGCACTTGGAAATAAACCGTATTTACTTTATTATCGCGGCCGCAGCGGCGAGTGCCGAAAATGGCCTCCCAAGTAGTCTGCATAAATTAGCAGGTAGAAAATGACCACCAAGCGAGTAGCCCCAAGGCCAACTTCACGTAGTCCGCTAGCCGTCGCGGAAAATACAACACTTTGTGGTTTAGGTTGCCCGAAAACCGCGCAATTACCGCAATTCCGGCGGCCTTGCCAAAGGTGTTGAATGGGCCCACTATTCTCCCAAGATCCCTGGGGGGGTTCGCAAAAGGTCTCGGGTTGAGGAGCCTGTCATGCATCTGTTGCGCGTTTTTGTTCTGCCACAATTATCTGGTCTGACGAGGCAAAACTATGCCATCGGCAGCCACCAGGAAAAGGGTTAGCCATGTTTGGCTGGGTGACCCGGTTCAGTTTGCAGTTCCGCATCCTGGTTCTCGCACTCGCCGCCGGACTCATTGCTTTCGGTGTCGTAAACGTTCCCCGCATGGCGGTGGACACAATGCCTGAGTTCGCACCCGCGCAGGTGGAGATCCAGACTGAGGCCCTCGGCCTCTCAGCTGTCGAAGTCGAGCAGCTCATCACCTCCCCGATGGAAGCCGATCTCCTTAACGGAGTGGCCTGGCTGGACGAGATCCGGTCGAAATCCGTACCGGGGCTCTCATCCATTGAACTTGTCTTTGAACCGGGCACCGACCTCCTCCGCGCCCGCCAGCTGGTAGCGGAAAGGATGACGCAGGCTGTCGCGCTGCCGAACGTATCGGCGCCACCGCTGATCATGCAGCCGATGTCATCCACCAGCAGGGTGCTCATGGTCAAGTTGAATTCGAAGCAGCTTTCCGGCATCGAAATGTCCGTCCTGGCCCGGTGGAAGATCAAGCCGCGTCTGATCGGTATTCCGGGTGTGGCCAATGTGGCCATCTGGGGACAACGCGAGCAGCAGCTCCAGGTCGAGGTCAACCCGACCCAGCTGCGAGATAAAGGCATCACCCTGAATCAGGTCATCAAGACCACAGGCAACGCCGTCTGGGTTTCTCCATTGAGCTTCCTTGAGGCGTCCACCCCGGGCACCGGCGGCTTCGTCGAATCACCCAGCCAGCGGCTCGGCATCCAGCATGTCCTGCCGATCCGCACTCCGGCTGATCTGGCCAAGGTCAGCGTCGAGGACGCGTCCACACCGATGCTGCTCGGCGATATCGCCCAGGTCAAGGAAGACCATCAGCCCCTGATCGGCGACGCCGTGGTGGGCCAGGATGCCGGCCTCATGCTGGTCATTGAAAAGTTCCCCGGAACCAGCGCTGTGCAGGTCACCGAGGATATTGAAGCGGCCCTCAAGGACATGGAACCCGGCCTGACCGGCGTCCAGATCGACACATCTGTTTTCCGTCCCGCGACGGCCGTTCAGGACTCGGTAACCGGACTTGGCGTGGCGCTCCTGCTCAGCCTGCTGATCGCAGTGGGACTGTTCTGGCTGCTCTTCCGCTCCTGGCGGGTGGCCGTGATCGCCCTCGTGGCAATCACTACCACCGTCATGGTGGCGGCGCTGGTGCTCTTCGCGCAACACGCCACCTTGAACGTTACGGTCCTGGTGGGCATCGTTCTGGGAATGTCCGTGATTGTGGGTGACGTCGTGGAAGACGTTCAAGCCCAGCGACGCCGGCCGCTGGCCACTGAGGCCACGGAAACTGACGCGACCCTCCGCTCACGAATCATTCACATCGTCCGCGGCGTCCGCACCCCGCTGTTCCATGCCGCGGTCATTATGGTGATCGCCCTCATTCCGACGCTGTTCCTGCCGGGGGTGGGCGGCTCCTTCTTCCAGCCTCTCTTCTGGTCGATGGTGCTGGCCCTCGCGGCCGGACTGCTGGTCGGCCTCTCGGTTACACCCGTGCTGGCGCAGATGATCCTGCCGCGCGAGACCGCGCCTCGGGAGGAATCGGCCGCGTTCGTCCGTGCCAGGTCCGGTTATGACCGCGCCGTGGCAGGTGCCCGCTCCCGGAAGGCGCTCAGCCTGGTCGCCGTAGCTGTCATCGGGGTGCTGGGTCTTGCCGCCGGCTCCCAGCTGCTCGGCAACCGGCCGGTGGTTCCCACTCTGCCGGACCGGACCCTGCTGGTTCAGTGGGACTCAATGGCCGGTACCTCCAATGATGAAGTCCGCCGGATCGCCTCCAAGGCATCCGACGAGCTGCGGGCGCTTCCGGGCGTATCCGGAGTCGGCGGCCACATCGGCCGCGCCATCACCTCCGATCAGGTTGTCGGCAACAGTTCTGCCGAGCTGTGGGTATCGGTTGCTTCGGACGCCGACTTCGGTGAGACGGAGCAGGCGGTCCGCGATGTGGTTCAGGGCTACCCCGGCATCGCACACAATGTCGTCAACTATTCGCAGCAGAAGATCGGTGACATGCAGGACACCCTGGAACCGGGCTTTGCGGTCCGCGTCTACGGGACCGAGATGCCTATCCTGCGGGAGAAGGCAGAAGAGGTGCGGAAGGCGCTGGCGAACATCAACGGGATAAAAAACCCCACGATCAACGCCTCCGCCACGACCCCCATCGTCGAGGTAGAAGTCAATCTCGAGGCCGCCCAGCGGGTCGGCATCAAGCCCGGTGACGCCAGGCGCGCTGCGGCGACGCTGATGCAGGGCATCGTTGTCGGCAACCTGTTCGAACAGCAGAAAGTGTTCGAGGTGGTAGTGCGCGGCGCGATTAACGTCAGGGATGACCTCACCAGCATCCGTGAGCTGCTCCTGGACACGCCCAACGGCGGACACGTCACGCTGGGTGAGATTGCCCAGGTCAGGCTGGTTCCGAACGAAGTTGTCATCCAGCACGATGACACGTCGCGGCGGGTCGACGTTGTAGCCGAGGTCAGCGGACGGCCGCTGGCGGACGTCCAGGGCGATATTGAAGCAGCAGTCAAGCAAATTCAATTCCCGCTCGAGTACCACGCCGAGATCCCGAAGAAGTATGGCGAGCTCCAGGCTGCAGACTCCCTGGTCCTCTGGCTCGCAGCCGCTTCCCTCGTCGGCGTGCTGTTGCTTCTCCAGACCGCGGTCCGGAGTTGGAAGCTGGCCCTGGCGGTCTTCCTGGCCCTCCCGGCGGCCCTTTCGGGCGCTCTCGTGGTCGCGTGGATCATGTCAGCCTCCGTGTCGTGGCTCTCGCTCACGGCCCTGGCGGCGGTCCTGGCGATCGCCGCCCGAAACGCGGCTCTGCTGTCAGCCCGCGCGGACGAACTCTGGCGCTCGGCACCTCGAACCTCCCGCGCGGAGGTTGTCCTGATGGCCGCCCGGGAGCGGCTCTCGCCGGTCCTCAAATCAGCGCTCATCACCGTTGTGGTTCTGATTCCGCCAGCCCTGATCGGCACCACTGTTGGCCAGGCCCTGATAGTCCCGATGCTGCTGCTCATCGCCTGCGGTCTCGTGACCACAACGCTCGTGGGGCTCTTTGTGCTCCCCTTGCTGACCCTCTGGTTCGGTCCCCGCACCGCACCGGAAGAGTGGTCGGAAGTCTACGAATCGGAAATCCCCGTTCAGCCCGTTATGCAGGAAAAGGTGGAAGCAAAATGACCAGCCAAAAGCCCCAACGGCGCCTGCCCCTGGCGGCCGCTGTCTGTGCCGCCCTCGTGTTCTCCCTCCCGGCCTGCGCCGCGCCCGTGGCCGCCCCTACGGCGGTTGGTGAGGCCCCCGCCAAGGTGGAGAAGAACGCTACGACGGGCATCGCAAAGTTGACCCTGACCCAGCGCGGTCTGGATCGGATCGAACTCAAGACCGAGCCGGTAACTGCCGGCGCGGGAGGAGTCCAATTGCCCTACGGAGCCCTGATGTACGACTCCGCCGGCAAGACCTGGGTCTACACCAACCCAGCCGAGCGGGTCTACGAGCGCCAGGAGGTCACGGTCAGCAAGGTGGAAGCCGGCGTGGTCACAGCCACCGCCGGTCCTCCGGCTGGAACCCAGGTTGTCACGGTAGGCGCGGCTGAACTGTTCGGCGCCGAGTTCAATACGGGCAAATGACATGCGCCGGATAGTCGCAGCAAGTCTGCGGTTCAGATCGATCATCATCGCCATGGCG
>JAODMA010000027.1 GCA_025464545.1 Arthrobacter sp.
TGGCCCTGGCCACGGTGCTTGCCTCGTGCAGCCTCTTCGGTGGGGACGGCGGGTCCAAGGACGCCAACCCGGGGCGGCCCGATCCGGCAATTGCGGCCGCGGCACCGGCCGCACTCCGCGGTTTTTACTCGCAGCAGGCCAACTGGACGCCCTGCGAGAGCGATTTCCAGTGCGCCAAGATCAAGGTCCCGCTGGATTACAGCAAGCCTGATGGGGAGAGCATCGAAATCGCCGCCATCAAGTTACCTACCGGATCCACGAAGAAGGGGAGCCTGCTGGTCAACCCGGGCGGACCCGGCGGCTCGGGGTACGACTTCGTCAAAGGCGCCGCGGCCACGAACATCTCGGACAAAGTCCGCGCGAACTACGACATTGTCGGTTTCGACCCGCGGGGAGTGAAGCGCTCGGCTCCGGTCACCTGCCTCACCGACCCGGAGCGCGATGCCTATGGCGCCAAGATCTACGCCCTGAACAGTGACGCGGGCCTGGCGGCGGCACTCGCTGACAATAAGGTAATCGCGGACAAGTGCATCGAGAAGACCGGCCCCCTCCTGGGCCATGTCGACACGGTGAGCGCGGCCAAGGACATGGACATCCTGCGCGCTGCGGTCAACGACACAAAGCTGAACTACCTCGGCTACTCTTACGGAACTTTCCTCGGCTCCACCTACGCCTCGTTGTTCCCGGACAACGTGGGCCGGATGGTCCTGGACGGCGCCCTCGATCCGTCGATTACTTACGAGGAGCTCACCAGTGGACAGGCCAAGGCCTTCGAGAAGGCTCTCCGCGCCTACGTGCAGCGTTGCCAGCAGGAGAGCGGTTGCCCGCTGAGCGGGAGCGTTGACGAGGGCATCCAGCAGATCCGCGACGTAATTGCGTCCGTGGAGGCGAACCCGCTGAAGGCCCGGGACGGCCGGATCGTCTCGGCGTCGATGGTGGTAACCGGCATTATCGTGCCGCTCTATAACGACGACAACTGGCCGATCCTTACCCAGGCCCTCGACCAGATTCTGAAGGGCGATCCGACGCAACTCCAGCGGCTGGCCGATTTCAACGCCGACCGGGAACCCAACGGCACGTACTCGTCGAACAGCACGTTCGCGTTCAACGCCATCAACTGCCTGGACCACCCCATGGCGACGGATACCGCCGCAATGCGGGCTGATGAGCAGAGGCTCCGCCAGGACTCCCCGACGCTGGGCTACTACTTCGCATACGGCGGCAGCAACTGCAAGGACTGGCCCTACGAGAGCGTCCGGACCCCGGCGCCGGTTGAGTACAACGGCTCTGCCGACCTTGTGGTGGTCGGGACCACCGGTGATCCGGCCACTCCGGTGGAGTGGGCCAGCTCGCTGCGCAAGCAGCTCGGAAAGGCCTCACTGCTGACCTGGAAGGGTGAGGGCCACACCGCATACGGGCGTTCCAACGATTGCATCAGCAACGCCGTGGACAGCTACCTGGTGGACGGCAAGACACCTGTGGACAACACCGTCTGCTGAAGCCGGTTCTGACTTCGGCAGCGTCGGCCGGGACACCGGCAGGAGGCGGGCGCGTGACACCGGTGAGAGCTTCCGGCGGCTCATTTTGACCCGGGCGCCGGAACTCGATTACAGTTATCTCTTGCATGATCCGCCCGGTTTTCCGGGTTTCATGCGGTTGCTTCCTTAGCTCAGTTGGTAGAGCGTCTCACTCGTAATGAGAAGGTCGCCAGTTCGATTCTGGCAGGAAGCTCTAGATTCAAGGTTTTTCTCCTAGTTCCGATTCGGTCCGGCACGTTTACGGCACACTTTCATCCGCGCGAGCGTGAGCACGCTTGTTGCTCGATGGTCCCTGAGACCGCGTCGGCATACTTCTCGCAGCCAGTGCCCTGTGGCAGCTGTGGGTGATCACTTCGACGAATGCCTTGCCAGCAGCGCGTTCGTCCCACACCCGGAGCGGGCGATACATCGAGGGCAGCGACCTGCTCGCGTCGCTCGACGGAGCCTGACCTCCGAGACCGCGGCCCGTCGCGCGGGCGACACGGAAGCACTTCTCGTCTGTTTGCTTTACTGCGGCGTTTAGACTTTCCCCAGACTCCGCACACATCGGGACTGGGGGCAGCCGATGGTGGATCCCCCGCAATCTGCCCTCTAACAGATCGGGAAGCATGTCACTCCGCACCAGCCTCTATTCCAAGCCCCTGCGCCGGGCAGCCATTGCCAGCGTGCTGGGACTGTCCCTGTCCGTCACCAGTTGCGGCCTTCTGGCCACCGGATCAGCGGCCCCTTCTGCGCCCAGCATCAACCTCAACGGGTCGGTCGTAGCCGCCGGCAAGACGGTCGATACACCGACGGGCAGCTACCAGAACATCACCGTGAGCAAAGAGGCCGCGGTCTACAAGTACGACCCCAGCAAGTTCAACCTGGAGATGATGGCTTCCCAGGGCTACCCCGAGGACTCAGGCAAATACGCGCTTGAGTTCGCCACCACTTTCATGGCCGAGCAGTATCTCGACTCCATCGCCCTCGAGGGAGATATGGGCGCCTTCCAGACCTGGTATGACACCACGGGCTCGAAGCTCCTCGATCAGCGCATCGCCACCGGCGCCAGCGACATCGCACCGCATTTCCTCATCCTCGGCAACTACGGCAAGCAGAAGAACTTCCCGGAGTTCATCCACGACGGCGGCCCCCGGGTCAGCTCCGCAAGCCTGAATCTCGTGGAGGCCGGCCCCTACTTCGTCGAGGACGGAAGCAAAATTCCGGGTATCTCGTACGGCCTCGATTTCGCGGCAGACTATCGGGTAAGCGACGCAGGTGCTGCGGCGTTCGGCGCCGCGAAGACCGGCCTGAGCAGCGAGGACTTCATCAAATCCAACATGGCGAAGCCTTTGCTGAAGGACGGCACCGGCGAGAACAAATTTCACGTCACCGGCAGAGTGAACATCGTCGTCAACCAGGACGGCGCGGGGAACTGGGTGGTCGTCGGGTTTGAGAACGTCGACATCAAGGGCGACTCATCTGACTTCACGGAAACGAACTTCGAGGCAAACTGGGTCTAGCAGGCCCTGACGATAGGCAGCTCCGCCCACTCCGTCGTGTAACGGGGCGAGAGTGCGTTC
>JAODMA010000100.1 GCA_025464545.1 Arthrobacter sp.
CGGAGCCTACGTCACGGAGGTCATCCCCGAGATGACCGAGGAGCAGCTCGCCAACCAGCCGGTGGAGTACTACAAGAACGGCAAGCCCAAGCCCGCGAAGAAGCCCGTCAAGGCCAAACCGCGCACGGGCTCCCTGTTCGCCTCCATGAGCGTGGACAGCATCTCCCTGGATGAGGCCCTGCGGCTCATGAGCCTTCCCCGGGTGCTTGGCCAGGACGCCGAGGGCAACCCGATCACGGTCCAGAACGGCCGCTTCGGACCGTACCTGAAGAAGGGCACGGACTCCCGGTCGATCGGCTCGGAGGAGGAAATCTTCACCATCACGCTGGAACAGGCCCAGGAGATCTACTCCCAGCCCAAACAGCGCGGCGCCCGCGCCGCTGTCCCCCCGCTCGCGGAATTCGGCCCGGACCCGGTCTCGGAGAAGAACATCGTGGTGAAGGAGGGCCGCTTCGGACCCTACATCACCGACGGTGTCACCAACATCACCGTGCCGCGCACCACCTCGCTGGAGGAACTGACCCGGGAACGCGCCGTCGAACTCCTCGCCGAAAAGCGCGCCAAGGGACCGGTCAAGCGCACGGCGACGGCCCGCAAGGCTCCCGCCCGCAAGGCCGCGGCCAAGAAGTAAGAGGGCTGCGCCGGATTCGCCGGAAGCTCGCGGGATCGCCGGAAATTTCCGGCGATCCCGCGGCTTTCCGGCGAATTCGTGTTTGCGGAGCCGGCCGCAACATGATCGAGTAGGAGCATGACTGAACAGCAGACTCCCTTGGATCCCCAGCCGCTGAACGATCTCGAAGAGCAGCTCGCCCGGGGCGAGCAGCCGGACGCCAACCCCGTTGACGTCATCCTGGCCTTCCTCAACAACGAGGTCTACGTGGTCAGCTCCGACGCCCTCGAAGGCGCCGACTCGCAGGTCGAGCCGCTCGTGCTCGCCAATTCCTCCGGGAAGCCCGTGCTGGCCGTGTTTTCGCACCCGAGCCGTGTCGGCGTGCAGTACCTTGAGGCCGCTCCCAACGTGCTCGGCACCCAGGGCGCGGCGATCATCGGCAACCTCGGCGACGAGCTCGGCATGGTCATCAACCCCGGCGCCGCATTCGGTTTCGAAATCGATCCGGAAGGCGTCGCCAACATCCGCCGGGACTTCAAGCCGGCCGACGACCAGGGCGAGGCCGCCGGGCCCGACGGCGAGCACGGCTGACGGGTTAGGCCAGCCGCTAAGACCGGGGAATAATGGCAGCATGCGTCTTGGCGTCCTCGATATCGGCTCAAATACCGTGCACCTGCTGCTGGTTGACGCGCACCCTGGCGCACGCCCCGTGCCTTTCGCCTCGCACAAGCGCCCGCTGTCCCTCGTCCAGTTCCTCGATGGCGACGGCAACATCAACGATGCCGGCCAGCATGAACTGATCGAGTTCGTCCTGGAAGCCTGGGAATTCGCGGCCAAGCACAAAGCCGACGACCTCCTGGCCTTCTGCACCTCGGCGATCCGCGAGGCCACCAACGGGCTGGCCGTACTGGCCCGCGTCAAGCATGAGACCACCGTAACGCTGCAGGAGCTCACCGGCAGCGAAGAAGCGTCCATGACGTTCTTCGCTGTCCGCCGCTGGTACGGCTGGGGCGCCGGCCCTATCCTGGACCTCGACATCGGCGGCGGTTCGTTCGAAATGGCCTACGGGCAGGACGAACTTCCGGAGCTCGCGATGTCGGTCCCGCTCGGAGCCAGCCGGCTCACCCGGGACTGGCTGCACGAGGACCCGCCCTCGGCCAGGAGCGTCAAGGAACTGCGGCGCTACATCCGGGCCACGCTCAGCCCCGTGGTGCGCAACTTCGAGCGACTGGGCCGGGCGAACCTCGTGGCGGGGACGTCCAAGACCTTCCGTTCGCTGGCGCGCATCGCGGGCGCCGCGCCCAGTGCCGCCGGACCATACGTCAAGCGGGAGCTGTTCGCCGCGGACCTGGGCCTCTGGGCACAGCGCATCTCGGCCATGAGAGTGGAGGACCGGCTGCACCTTCCCGGCGTCTCGGATGCCCGTGCGCACCAGTTGCTGGCCGGGGCGCTCGTGGCGGAGGCCGCTTTGGAGCTGTTCGAGTTTCCCAGCATGGAAATCTGCCCCTGGGCACTGCGTGAGGGACTCATTCTCCGGCGCCTGGACCAGCTGGTCTTCGACGGGCCGCTGGAGCCCGCGCCGCATGTTGGCCAGCTCGCGGAGAGCCGCCCCGCAATCAACCGGGCCGCCGACGTCCGCTGAGGGACCCGGGACGCTGTGGGCAGGTCGTGTCGATCCGGGTGGAGACCGTCCGCTCAGAAGCTGTGAAAGGCCGGCACGGAGCCGGCCGGATCGTCAAGGAGGACAGCAATGGCACAGTACCTGCTCAGCGTTTACCAGCCCGTCGGCCCGGTCCCCGACCCGGATTTCCTGGCGCCCATCATGCAGGACGTCGAAAACCTTAATCGCGACATGAAGGCCGCCGGGGTGTGGGTGTTCGCGGCCGGGCTCCACCCCACCGACACAGCCACCGTCGTCCGGCAGCAGGGCCCCGGGGTGCTGGTTACGGACGGTCCGTTCGTGGAGGGGAAGGAGCACCTGGGCGGCTTCACCGTCATCGACACACCGGACCTGGACGCGGCCCTCGGCTGGGCCGAAAAGCTGGCCCGGGCAACCACGCTGCCCATCGAAGTGCGGCCCGTCCAGGAGTAGGAACCCGGGTGCCGTTAAACGGCGAAGGCACCGGCCGTCCGCTGCGGGAAAATGGGGGAAAACCCGTTGCGAACTGCCGGTGCCAGGCAACCATCCGCATGGTTGCGGTATCACTCGCACCCTCAATGAGGTACTCACCAAGGTAGTCCCGGAGTTTGTGAGCGGGCTGCGCCGTGGATGTGAACTGGCTGGGAATCCGGCCGGACTGCAATGATGGGGTCATGAGCAACCGAATTGCATTCCTGGGCTGTGGATCGATGAACGAGGCAATCCTGGGCGGCCTGATCGCGGGCGGCACCGACCCGGCGGACATCGTCGCCACGGTCCGCCGCGCCGAACGGGCCGCGGAACTCGCCGAACGGCACCATGGCATCACGGCGATTGCCGGCGAGGAAGAGCCGGAGAACAACAAACAGGCGGCCACCGGGTCCAAGGTCGTGATCCTCGGCGTCAAGCCCGTGGGCATCGCGGATCTGGCCCGCGAGATCGGTGATTCGCTGGCGCCGGACACGATCGTGATCAGCGTCGCCGCCGCCGTGTCGCTTGGGCAGCTGGAAGCCGCCCTGCCGGCGGGCCAGCCAGTCATCCGCACCATGCCCAACACTCCCGCGAAGCTGGGCCGGGGCGTCGTTTCCGTGTCACCGGGCACCTATTGCACCCCAGCACAGCTGCAACTGGCCAAGGACCTCCTGGGAGCGGCAGGCACCGTCGTCGAGGTTCCCGAGGACCAGGTCGACGCGCTGTCGGCGGTCAGCGGCTCCGGCCCGGCCTACGCGTTCTACCTGGCGGAAGCCATGGCCGCCGCCGGCGTCGAGCTGGGGCTGGACCCGGACCTCTCGCTGCTGATCGCGCGCGAAACCGTTGCCGGGGCAGGCTTCATGCTGGCCGAGCCCGGTGCGGATCCGGCGGCACTTCGGAAAGCCGTCACGAGCCCCAACGGCACCACCGAACGGGCCATCGCCACCTTTGACGAGCGCGGTCTGCCCGCGATTGTTGCCGACGGCGCCCGGGCCGCCGCCGCGCGGGCAGCCGAGATCACGAAGCAGCTCGCCTAGGAAGCAGCTCGCCTAGCCGGTGGCCACCGTCTTACGGCCTTGAGGCAAACCTCTCGAGCAGGTCCACGTGGCCCGAAACAATGAGCATGTCCCGTGCGGAGACCTTCGTCTCCGGCCGGGCATAGGTGAAGTCCTCGCCCGGGGATTTCACGCCCACGATCGTGACGCAGTACTTGGACCGGACCTTGGACTCCTCCAGGGTGAAGCCCACTGTTTCGCGTGGCGGATACATTTTCACGATCGCGAAGTCGTCGTCGAACTCGATGAAGTCCAGCATGCGGCCGGAGACCAGGTGCGCGGCGCGGACGCCGGCGTCGGCCTCCGGGTAGATGACGTGGTGGGCGCCGATCCGGGTCAGGATCTTGCCGTGCGACGGTGTGATCGCCTTGACCCAGAGGTGCTGGATGCCGAGGTCGACGAGATTGACCGTGATCAGCACGGAGGACTCGATCGAGGTGCCCACTCCCACCACCGCGGAACTGAACTCCTGCGCGCCGAGCTGGCGGAGGGCATCGATGTTGGTGGCGTCGGCCTCGACGACGTGCGTCAGGACACCGGCCCATTTCTGCACCAGATTCCGGTCGCGTTCGATTGCGAGCACCTCACGGCCCTGCTTGACCAACTGCTCTGCGGTGGACGAACCGAAACGGCCCAGCCCAATCACCAGCACAGGGGCGTTGTGGGCGGGCCGGTCGACGGCGCCTGATGAACTAGCCAATGATGGGTCTCTCTTCCGGGTAGTGGTACAGCTGGCTGCGCTGGCGCAGGGCCAGGGCAGCGGCAAGGGTGACGGTTCCGACGCGCCCGGCGAACATCAGGGCAGTGAGCACATAGACCCCCGACGGCGGCAGCTCGGCGCTGAGGTTGGTGCTCAGGCCCACCGTGGCGAAGGCGGAAATCGTTTCGAACAGCACCCGGTCCAGCGACGCCCCGCTGATCTGCAGCAGCAGCAGGGCCGAAACGGCCACGAGGGTGGCGCCGGCGACGATCACCGATATGGCCACCCGCATGGTGCCCTCCGGGATGGTGCGGCCGTAGATCTTCACGTCGGAGTCTCCACGGGCCTCGGCCACGATCGCCAGGAACATGACGGCGATCGTGGTGACCTTGATGCCCCCGGCGGTCGAAGCCGAGCCGCCGCCGGCAAACATCAGGGCATCGGTCAGCAGCATGGTGGTCGAATCCATCTGGCCCTGGTCCACCAGGTTGAAGCCGCCGGACCGGGTCATCACCGAAGCGAAGAGGGAATGGATGATTTTGTCCGCGTCGCTCATGCCGCCGATGGTCCGGATGTTTTCCCACTCCATCAACCCCCAGAGCACAGTGCCGGCACCGAGGAGGATAAACGACACCTGGATGGTCAGCTTGGTGTGAAGGTTCCACTTCTTCCAGTTCAGGCCGCTCTGCTGCAGCACCATCACCACGGGGAAGCCCAGGCTGCCGAGGAAGACACCCAACATGAGCGGGACCAGGATCCACAGATCGGTCTCATAGGGGACGATACCGTCGGAGTGCGGCGTGAAACCGGCGTTGTTGAATGCGGAGATCGAGTAGAACACGCCGTGCCAGACTGATTGGCCGAAGCTTTCGCCCAGGACGAGAAACCGCGGGATCAGCGCGAGGGCGAGCGCGGCCTCGATCACCACGGAGGTGACGATGACGATCCGCAGCAGGGTGCCGACCTCGCCCAGCCGGCCGGCGTTCATGGCCTCCTGCGCAATCAGCTTGCCTCGGACTCCGAGTCTCTTGCTGACCATGAGCGCCAGCAGCGACGCCAATGTCAGGGTGCCCAGCCCGCCGACGAAGATGCCGATCAGGATGATGAGCTGTCCGAAGAAGGACCAGTGCACGGCCGTGGACACCACCGTCAGGCCGGTGACGCAGACGGCGGACACCGCCGTGAAGAGCGCCTGGTACAGGGGGGTGACCGTTCCAGTGGCCGAGGACAGCGGCAGCGACAGCAGGGCCGTGAAGACCAGGATCACCACGGCGAACGTGGTCAACGCGAGGCGTGCGGGTGAGCTGTTGGCGATGTTGTCGACGAAGTCGCGCAGCCGCGTGAAGATCCACAGGCCCTCCCGCTCCGGAGGGCCGGGCTGCCAGGTGACCGCGCTCGTGGACCTCGACTGGCGTTGCGTCATGTGTGGCTTGTCCTCGGTTGAAACTTCTTCCTTCAGTAGTAAACCACTAAAGTCCGCGCAATGACGGGGGAGAGGGCCCCGCGGCTCGGGTAGCCTGTGATTGATGACATACCTGCCCGGACTCACTCGGACCGCACTGCCGACGACGGTGGTGTGGGACCCGGCCATGACTGCCTACAATTTTGGCCACGGCCACCCGATGGCGCCGGAGCGGATGGAGCTCACTGCCCGGTTGGCTAACAGCCTCGGCCTGCTGGAGCTGGACCACGTCACCGTGGCCGCGCCCGAGGTGGCGTCCGACGAGGAGCTCCGCACCGTGCACAGCCCCGGGTTCGTCGCCGCCGTCCGCCGCGTCAGCGAGGACCCCGACACCCCTGACCTGGAGCGCGGA
>JAODMA010000146.1 GCA_025464545.1 Arthrobacter sp.
TCGGGCTGGTCGCGTATATCGTCACGTCGGTATTGTGCGCGGTGAGCCCCAGCGTCGAACTGCTGATCCTGGCCCGCCTGGTGCAGGGACTGGCAGGCGGCGTCGGTATCGTTATCGCCCAGGCCGCCGGCCGTGACCTCTACTCGGGTAATGCGTTGATACGTTACTACGGCCGTGTCACGGTCATCGGCGGTTTCGCAGCCATCGTCGGCCCACTGCTTGGAGGCCAACTTTCGAACCTCACTGACTGGCGTGGACTATTCCTCTTCTTGGCGGCAGTGGGCGGGGTCATTTTCCTGATGATCCTCCTCGGGTTCCGTGAGACGCTGCCCCGGGAGGCGCGTACGAGCGGCGGCGCCGTGCAGACCCTGCGGGACTTCCGCGTCCTGCTCCTGGATCGCGTGTTCCTCGGCGCGGTCCTCGTGCAGGGCTTCGTGAACGCAGCCGTGTTCGCTTATCTCAGCGGAGCGACCTATGTGTTGCAGGGAATGTACGGCCTGTCACCGCAGCAGTACGCGCTGGCTTTCGGGCTGAACTCGGCCGGGTTCATGACCTTCGGCTACCTCGCGGGGCGCGCCGCCGAGCGCTGGAGCATGCGCGGCACCCTCATCGCCGGGCTGGGGATGTGCGGGGCGGGAGCGCTGGGGCTGCTGGCTTCCGGCCTGTTCAGCCTGCCGTTGATAGCGGTGATCCTGTCCCTGCTGATCATGGTCAGCGGTGTTGCGGTCACCACCCCGCCCACCACCACCCTTGCGCTGACCGGATACCCAGAAATGGCAGGCACCGCATCCTCCCTGCTGGGTATGGCCCGCTTCGCATTCGGGGGTGTCTCCGCCCCGCTCGTGGGCATCGCCGGAGCGGCCATGCTGCTGCCGCTGGGCGTGGTCACCTTTACGTCGGTCGCCCTGGCGGTGGCCGCCTACGTATCGCTGATGATCCACCCCGCAGACTCTCGGCCCGCCCCCTCCACCACCGTGGCCGGCCCGCTGGTAGAGAACAGCCCAACTCACTAGGAAAAGGAGAACTTTCCTGCAGAACGCCGTAGGGGGCGATTCGCCGGGGGAGCAGGGGGACTACGACGGCGGCCGGTTCCAGCGGTATTCGTTCTCCGGCCGGCCGGGCGCGCCGTAGCGCGCCGTGCGCGAGACCGTCCCGGCGTCGGCGAGGTACTCGAGGTAGCGTCGGGCGGTCACCCGGGACATGCCGAGCGCTCCCATCACCTCACTGGCGGACACCGCCCCGGTCTGCAGTTTCATGAAGTCCTGCACGGAATCCAGCGTGGACACGGCGAGGCCCTTCGGCAGCGGCAGCTCGGACGGTGCCCGCAGGCTTGCAAACGCCTGGTCCACATCGCTTTGGGAGGCACCGGCCCCGGGGACCCCGGTGCCGGGCGAGGCCAGCTGCTGCCGGAATTGCCGGTAGCTGGCGAGTTTGTCCGCGAAGGTGGCGTAGGTGAATGGCTTGATCAAGTATTGGACCACTCCGGTTGCCACCGCGCTGCGGACGATGTTCAGCTCCCGCACGGCGGTGAGGGCGATACTGTCTGCGAAAAGTCCCGCCGCCCGCATCCGGCGTGCGATGTCGAGCCCGTGCAGGTCCGGGAGGTTCATGTCCAGCAGCACCAGCTCCACGGGTCTGCCGGCCGCCGCGAATTCCGTCAGCAGGCGCAGGGCGGACTGCCCGTCGGGCGCGGAGCCGGCCAGGGTGAAACCGTCAAGCCTGTCGATGTAGGCGGCGTGGGCCGCTGCGGCAATCGGCTCGTCCTCGACGACGAGGACGCGGATGTCGCTCATGGCTTTTCCTCTTCCGTGACCGGCAGCGTGACCCGGAACAAGGCCCCCGCCGGGCTGGTGATTGTCATGGTACCGCCCAGGCGCTGCACCGCCTGACGGACCAAGGCCAGGCCCAGTCCGCGCCCGAACGGCCCCGGTGTCTTGGTGCTGAAGCCGTGGCGGAACACGTCCTCCACGGCGCCGGGATCGATTCCGGCGCCGCTGTCCTCCACCGCAATCTCAAGGGCCGACCCCGTGGTCCCGACGGTCAGTTCCACGAGCCTGGGCGCCGGTGCTTCCGCCGCGGCGTCGATGGCGTTGTCCAACAGGTTTCCGAGGATGGCAACGAGATCCTGAACGGCCAGTCCGGTCACAGCCGTTGAGCCGCCGGTGCTCAGGATCAGTTCCACGCCCCGTTCGTGCGCTTCGGCCGCCTTGCCCATGATAAGGGCGCCGAGCACGGGTTCTTCAATGGAACTCACCAGGTCATCCGTCAGCCGCTGGCTGAGCTCCAGGTCCTTGGTGGCGAAGTCCAGGGCCTCAGAGGCCCGGCCCAGTTCCATCAGCGAGACGATCGTATGGAGCCGGTTGGCGTGCTCGTGGGTCTGGGCCCGAAGGGCGTCGGAAAGGGTGCGCATGGTTTCCAGTTCGCTGCCCAGCGACTCGATTTCGGTACGGTCGCGGATGGTGGCCACGGTGCCGAAAACCGCCGCGCGCTGCCGGCCCGCCGCCGAATCGGGTCCCACGGCCGGGCCCTGGTTCACGACCAGGATCCGGGAGCCGGTCAGGTGGATCTCATCGAGCGCCGTCCGCCCCGATTCAAAAAGTTCCTTGAGGCTGGGGGCCAGCGGAAGCTCCGCCAGTGACGGCGCCGCCCGGCTCCCGGCCGCTGCTGAGCCGCCGTCATTGGCCGCGCTGCCGGCCGCCTCGCCATTGGAGGAGCGCTTCGTGAGCCCCAGCAGCTCGGCGGCCTGGTCGTTGTACATGACCACGTTGCCGCGGGAATCGATCAGGATCACGCCCTCCCGCACCGAATGCAGCACAGATTCGTAGTACGCGAAGAGCTGGGCGAGCTGCTCCGGACCCCAGCCGCGGGTGACGCGCTGCAGGTACCGCTCCAGCAGCCACGACGCCACCGATCCGCCCGCGAGCAGGGCCAGTCCGATGGCCACGAGCGCGGGCAGCCTGCCGGATAAGGCGATGTCCACGGTGCGGACCGTTACTCCTGCTGCAACGAGTGCCCGTACGGTGCCGTCCGCATCCTTGACCGGGGCAATCGTACGGACCGAGGGGCCGAGGGTCCCCGCGGTGATTTCGGTGAACACCTCACCGTTGAGGGCCGCATCGATCGACCCGATATATGGCCTGCCCAGTTCCTCGTCCCGGGGGTGGGTCCACCGGGTGCGGTCCGGGGCCATGATCGTAATGAAGTCCGCGTCGGCGTCATCCATGACCTCCAGTGCGTAGGGCTGGAGCAGCGCGGACGGATCGGCAGCGCTCGCCGCTTCGAGGACGAAGGGAGAGTCGGCCACTGAGACGGCGATGCCGGCCATGCGACGGCCGGCCTCCTCATAGGCATGATCGCGCGCGTCGACGAACGTGGCCGTGCCGACGATGGCCGTCAGGGCCACCATGAACAGCAGATGGGCAACAAAGAGCCTCCGGGCGATGCTCCAGCGGTGGATCATCAACACCCTTCCATGACCAATATGAACGCAACAGTGATGCGTGTCACTTCATCTCCGATGATGGACGTACACGCAGAACGGACGTGATGGGCCCACACCCTGTGCAGCACCGACGTCCAGCCTATCCAAGGAGAACACCCATGGCCTCTCAACGAGGAGAGTCGGCGCCACCGGCCGCGACTACGGTCAAGAAGCGCAAGGGGCTGGACAAGTCCCATTACCTGTACATAGCGGTCATCGTGGCCGTGGTCCTCGGTGCCCTGGTGGGCCTGTTGTTTCCCGAGGTCGGCAAGTCCCTTAAGCCGCTGGGCGATGGTTTCATCAAGCTCATTAAGATGATGATTGCCCCCATCATCTTCTGCACCATCGTGCTGGGCATCGGATCGATCGCGAAGGCCGCAACCGTCGGAAAGGTCGGCGGACTGGCCCTGGGCTACTTCATCGTGATGTCCACCTTTGCGCTCGCCATCGGACTGGTCGTGGGTAACCTGATCCACCCGGGTGAGGGTCTGAACCTGACGCCGTATGACCCCAATAAGAAAGCCGCCACGGACAGCACAGTGGACTTCCTGCTGGGTATCATTCCGAGCGACATTCCCGTGCTGCCGACGCTCTTCGCAGCGATCCTGGTCGGCTTCGCCCTCCAGAAGATGGGCCCCCAGGGAGCCCCGATCCTCAAGGCCATCGGCCATGGCCAGGCCCTCGTGTTCCGCATCCTCATCATGATCATGTGGGCGGCACCCGTCGGTGCCTTCGGTGCCATCGCGGCCGTGGTCGGCGCCACCGGCTTCCAGGCGATCGTCAGCATGTTCACCCTCATGCTCGCCTTCTACATCACCTGCGCGCTGTTCATCGTCGTGATCCTCGGCGGCTTGCTGCAGGTTGTCGCCGGCGTCAACATCTTCCGGCTGATGAGGTACCTGGCCCGTGAATACCTGCTCATCTTCTCCACCTCATCCTCGGAAGCAGCTCTGCCCCGCCTCATCGCCAAGCTGGAACACCTGGGTGTCTCCAAGCCCGTTGTGGGCGTCACGGTTCCGACCGGCTACTCCTTCAACCTGGACGGCACGGCCATCTACCTGACCATGGCGTCACTCTTTGTCGCCAACGCCATGGGAACGCCGCTGGATCTTGGTGCGCAGGTTTCGCTGCTGATCTTCATGATCATCGCCTCCAAGGGTGCTGCAGGTGTCACCGGCGCCGGCCTGGCCACCCTCGCCGCAGGCCTCCAGGCCCACAAGCCGGAACTGCTCGGCGGTGTCGGCATGATCGTCGGCATCGACCGCTTCATGTCGGAGGCCCGCGCCCTGACCAACTTCACCGGCAACGCCGTCGCCACGGTCCTGATCGGCACCTGGGTCAAGGAGATCGACGGCGAACAGGTTGAGCGGGTCCTGTCCGGCGCCGAACCGTTCGACGAGCAGACCATGATCCCCGGTCACGGCGTGCATCACGAGGAGGCTGCAGAGCCGACCCGCCCGGTTCCCGCCACCGCCTGAGCTGCGCCTACGTCCTGACCCTGCCTTGCGGCGGCCGTCAGGCGAGCAGTAGCACAACAGGGAAGCCGCCCGGACACGCAAAGCGCGTCCGGGCGGTTTTTTTCGCCAACCGGGCAACCCTCGACCTCAACCAGAAGGTCAAGGCTCAAATAATGGCGGCTGTCAAGGTCCGTTGAATACCGTGTCGGGCGCTGTAACCTTGGGAGGAATAAGATCGGCGCTGGAAGCCCAGCGGCAGCAATATCAAGCACGACCATCACCGTCATCGAAAGTGTGGATAGATACGTGAGCAGCGAACAGGGTTCAGCAACTCTGGAAGGCA
>JAODMA010000155.1 GCA_025464545.1 Arthrobacter sp.
GAAGTACCCGCGGATCGACGTCCTGGCGAACAACGCCGGCGGGATCATGGGTCCGCGGCAGCTGACCGTGGATGGGCACGAGAAGACCTTCCAGGTCAACCACCTGGCGCCGTTCCTGCTCACCACCGAGCTGATGGACGTGCTCACCACCAGCAACGCCACCGTCATCAACACCGCCAGCGCGGCCAACGGCTTCGGCAAGCTGGACCTCGACGACCTCGACTCCGCGCGGAAGTATTCCACCAACCGCGCGTACGGCACCGGCAAGCTCGCGAACATCCTCTTCACCACCGAGCTGAACACCCGCTACGGCGTCGAGGGAATCACCACTGCGGCCTTCCACCCCGGCGTGGTGGCCACCAACTTCGCGGCGGATTCGACCAGCCCGATGCGGCACGCGTACAAGACCTTCCTCAACCGCTTCCTGCTGAGCCCGGAGCAGGGCGCGGACACGCTGGTGTGGCTCGCGACCGCTACGCCGGGGTACGACTGGGTCGCCGGCGCGTACTACGCCAAGCGTGCCCTGGCGAAGGCCAACAAGCAGGCTTACGACGCAAAGCTGGCCCGGGAACTGTGGGACCGTAGCGAGGCCATGGTGGCTCAGGATCTCGACAAGCTCGACTCCCCGGCGTAATTTCTGGCGGCAGAACTGGAATAGGCTGGCGCTACGATAGCATTCGCTTAGTCAGCGCGACAATCGCGCTGGTCCTAACATGGGGGAATTAGTATCTATATGCGCGCAAAGAATGTTCTTCTTGCATCTCTGGCCACCGCCGCCTTGCTTTTGACCGCTTCTGCCGTGCCTGCAAATGCCGCGTCGCCGAAGTCATACAAGAATTGCACGGAACTCAATAAGGTCTATCCGCACGGAGTGGGCAAAAGCGGCGCACGGGATAAGACATCCGGAAAGCCCGTTACAAACTTCCGGGTAAACAGCACCGTGTACAGCTACAACGACGGCGGCGTTAAGCGTCACACCGGGGAGTACGACCTGGACCGCGACAACGACGGAATCGCCTGCGAAAAGCGCTGATCCTCAGCGGGCGGCGTCAACCTTGTCGATGGCCGTGAGCGCGCTTTCCATGGTCCCGGCGAGGTCGCTGGCCGGGGCGGGCTTGGCGAACAGGTAGCCCTGCAGGGAGTCGCAGCCCCGGTCCGTCAGGTATTTGGCCTGCGCGGGGGTCTCTATGCCCTCGGCCGTGACGCTCAGGCCCAGGGCGTGCGCGGCGGTGACCATGGTGTTGAAGAACGGCAGCTGTTCCTGGCCGGTCCTGATCATCGCCACAAAGGATCGGTCGATCTTGACCATGTCCAGCGGCAGCTCCTTGAGCCGGCCCAGTGAGGCGTAGCCGGTGCCGAAGTCGTCCATCGCAATCCGGACGCCGGCCTCGCGCAACTGGCGGAGCTGCCGCAGCACGTCCGAGTTGGCGTCGAAGAAGGCACTTTCGGTCAGCTCCAGCGTGAGCTGGCGCGCATCGACGCCGGTGGAAGCCACAATGCCGAGCACATCCCTGGCGAAATCGCGGTTCTGGAACTGCAGGCCCGAGACGTTCACGGCGACGCTGTAGGCCGCGTCCCCGGCCAGCCAGGGTCGGATCTCGGCGCAGGCACGGCGCAGGACCTCGTCGCCGATTTCGCGGATCAGCCCGCTCTGTTCCGCCACTGGCAGGAACTGGTTGGGCGGAATGACCTTCCCGTGCCGTTCCCAGCGCGCGAACGCCTCGAACTGCACCACCGCGCCAAGCCCGGGGGACACCACGGGCTGGTAGTGGACTGAGATCTGGCCCAGCTCCACCGCCCGCCGGAGTCCGGTTTCGCCGTCGGCCCGGTGCGCCGCCGCGTTCAGCATCCCAGGGCGGAACCGCAGCCAGTTGTGCTGGCCGCCGGCCTTCGCCGCCGTCAGGGCGGCGTCGGCCTGCCGTAGCAGCTCAGCGCCGTCCACGGTCTGCGGCGACCTGGAGGCCAGGCCCATGCTCACGCCCGGCCGGACCAAGGACCCGGCAGCGCGCATCGGCTCGAGCAGCGACTCCGCGATCCGCCGCGCCACGGCGTCCGCGTCGAGGCATTCGGTCAGCAGCACCACGAACTCGTCACCGCCGAGCCGGGCCACGGTGTCGTGCGGCCGGACGCAGTTACGCAGCCGGCTGGCGACCTCCACCAGCAGCTCGTCGGCCGACGATCGGCCCAGCATGTCGTTCAGGCTCTTGAGGTCATCCACGTTCAGCAGCAGCACATCCACCGGGTCCGGGCGGCGCAGCGCGGCGGCGAGGCGCTCGTTGAACAGGGTCCCGTTGGGCAGCGCGGTCAGCTGGTCCCGCAGCAGCCCGGCACGCAGCTCGTCATCGGGGTCGGCAAAGGCCGCGGGAGCCGCCGGGGCGGCACTTGACGCGGCAGGAGTACGACGGCGGTGCGTTGCGGCGTCCGCCGCAGCGCCGGCGGAGCTCTGGGGCTGACCGGAGGACGAAGCCTGCCGGTGCTCCGTGCCGCGGACCGAGAGCGCGACCGTCCGCCCGGCTTGCGGAGCGGCGCCGGCGCCGTCGGGGAGCACCGAGCAGGTAATTTCGACCGGGACTTCGGTACCGTCGGCGCGGCGGCCGGAGCCGGCGAAGGGCTGGCGGGAGCGGGCTGTGGCGGCGCCCAGGCCGGCGAGCACGCCGTGGAAGTCTTCGCGCGAGGCCTCGGCCAGCAGCAGGCTGGAATCGGCGCCCAGCAGCTGTGTGCGGGAGTAGCCGAAGAGTTCCTCTGCAGCCGCATTCAGGAAGGAAATGGATCCGTCCGGAGCGAGCAGCAGCAGCGCATCCGGGCTGTATTCCAGCAGTATTTGTGCGAATCCGGATTCCAAGATGTTTGCCTGCCCCCAAGCGTCAGATTACGAGTTGCAGGCACCAGATGAAGGACACCGTGGGCTGCGCTTCCAGCATCATACGCTTCCAGCATCATTTGTGGTGCGGGACACCGCGGCATGCTCCGTCGCAGGTGGGAGGCGAATATGTCGCTACCCTTGGAGCGGGATGCCGTCCAGCGCCGCGATAGCCGCGGCCGATTTCCGCAACGCGTCCTGCCGCTCGGCTTCGGGCACGGGGCGGGAGAACAGGTAGCCCTGCAGGGCGTCGCAGCCGTGCTGCATCAAGTACCTGGCCTGGGCCGGCGTCTCGATGCCTTCGGCCGTGACCTTCAGGCCGAGGCTGCGGGCCATGTGGATCATCGACGTCAGGATCGGGAGCTTCTCCACCCCGGTCTGCAACATGGACACAAAGGACTTGTCGATCTTGACCACGTCCACCGGCAGGTCCTGCAGCCGGCCCAGCGACGAGTACCCGGTCCCGAAGTCGTCCAGCGCCACCCGGATCCCGGCCGCGCGCAGGCTGGAGAGCTGGGAAATGACGTGGGTATCGGCGTCGAAAAACACGCTCTCCGTCACTTCCAGCACCAGCTGGTGCGGATCCACGCGGCTCCAGGCCGCAATGTCCAAGACGCGTTCGGCGAAGTCACGGTGCTGCAGCTGCACGCCGGAAACGTTGACGGCGAGGCTCCGGAAGGAATCCGCCGCCAGCCAGGGCTGCAGGTCGGAGCAGCTGCGCCGCAGCACCTCGGCGCCGATGTCCCGGATCAGGCCGCTGCGCTCGGCGGCCTGGATGAAGTCGTCCGGGGACATCAGCCGTCCGCCCCAGTCCCAGCGGGCCAGCGCCTCGAACTGGACGACGTCGAGCCGCTCCGCGGAAATGACGGGCTGGTAGTGCACGGTGATCTGGCCGAGCTCCACGGCGCGTCGCAGCCCGGCCGTCAGCTGGGTGCGTTCCAGCAGCGCCGCGAGCATCGCGGGCTGGAAGTGCACGTAGCAGTTTTTCCCGGCCTCCTTGGCTGCGTACATCGCCAGGTCCGCCTGCCGGAGCAGCTCCGAGGACGACATCAACCCGTCGTTCCGCGACGCCACGCCCAGGCTCAGGCCCGGCCGGATCAGCGTTCCCTCGATCGAGACCGGCGCGTTCAGTGCGCTCACCACCCGCTGCGCGACGGCGTCGGAGTCCCGGCAGCCGACCAGCAGGACCACAAACTCGTCGCCGCCGAGCCGAGCGACGGTGCCATGCGGGCCTACACAGCTTTGCAGCCGCCGGGCGATCTCCACCAGCATCTCGTCGCCGGCGTGGTGGCCGAGCACGTCATTGATTTCCTTGAAGTCGTCCAGGTCCAGCAGCAGCACATGCACGGGCTCTGGCGTGAGCAGCGCGGCCGCGGTCCGTTCGTTGAACAGGATCCGGTTGGCAAGGCCGGTCAGCGGATCCTGGAAGGCGAGCTCTTTGAGCTTGTCCGCCTGCTCGGCGAGTTCTTCCATGGCGTGGCGGGCCTGGTCCTGGGCGCGCTGCCGGGAGGTGATATCCCGGAAGTTCCAGATCCGGCCGATGATGGTGTCTGCGACCCTCTGCGGGCGCGAGTACAGCTCCACCGTGCGGCCGTCGTTGAATTCCAGCACGTCATGGCTCTGCAGCGACCGGTCGGCGTACAGCGCGGTGACCTTGTCCAGGAAGTGCTGGGGGTGGACCAGCTGCCCGGCGATGAACGTGATCAGGGCCATCGGGTCCTCGGCCGCCACCAGCTCCGCCGGCATGCCCCACATCTTCAGGTACTGGTCGTTGATTCCGGTGATCTGCCCTTCGCAGGAGACCACCACGATCCCGTCGGCGGTGGTCTCCAGTGTGGCGTCCAGGAGCGAAACGGCCAGGCGCCGGCCGGAGTCGGCGTCGTTCCGGTGGCTCGCGTCCCGGACGGCGACCGCCATGGCCGCGCCGGCGTCAAACGTCACCAGCGAGCAGGTGATCTCCAAAGCGATTTCGGTGCCGTCCAAACGGCGGCCTGCCGCGGAGAAGGGTCGCTTTGCGGCCTGGCCGCCGCGGCCCAAACGGCTGAAGATGCGCAGGAAGCCGCCGCGTTCGTCTTCCGAGAGCAGGATGCTGTGCTGGACGCCCAGCAGTTGCTCGCGGGGGTAGCCGAAGAGTTTCTCCGCGGCGGCGTTGACGTACGCGATAGTGCCGTCTGCGGTGAGCAGCAAGAAGGCATCTGGGCCCTGCTCCAGCAAGGTCTCTTCCAACCCAGTTCCCGCGGCGATTCCGGTCCCCATAGCGACGGTTGTTTCCACTCAGGTAGTTGGATCCCAGCGGCGATACCGCGGGCACTGCGTACCACTGATCATAGGGTTCCCCAGCCCTGTGTCCAGCACCTGTGGTCCGGCTTTTTCGCGGCGCCGGGACAGATCCCGGCCGGAGCGGGGCGGGTTACCGGTTGCCGGAGACCCTATCCCCGCCCAGGGCAGTGAAAGCGGCGGCCGACCGGCCGATGGCGGACGCCAGCAGGGGCCTCGGTTCGGGGCGCGAAAAGAGGAACCCCTGCAGGGAATCGCACTCCAGCCGCAGCAGGTATTTGGCCTGCTGTTCGGTCTCCACGCCCTCCGCCGTGACCGTCAGGCCCAGACCGTGGGCCATGCTGATCATCGACGTGAGGATCGGCAGCTTCTCGGCGCCGGTGTGGATCATGGAGACAAAGGACTGGTCGATCTTCAAAGTGTCCACCGGGAGGTCCTGCAGCCGGCCCAGGGAGGAATAGCCGGTTCCGAAGTCGTCCAGGGCCACCCGGACGCCGGCCTTCCGGAGGGCCGCCAGCTGCTGGATCACGTGGCAGTCGTCGTCGAAGAACACGCTTTCGGTGACCTCCAGGACCAGCTGGCGGGGGTCGACGCCGCAGGACTCCGTGACGGCCAGCACCAGCTCGGCGAAGTCCCCGTGCTGCAGCTGCACCCCGGAGACGTTGACGGCCAGCGACCGGACGGGGTCCTCCGCGAGCCAGGATTTCATCTCCGTGCAGCCCGTGAGCAGTACCTCGGTGCCGATCTCCATGATCAGGCCGCTGCGCTCCGCCACGGGGATGAACTCCTGCGGCGGCACGAGATCGCCGTCCCGCTCCCAGCGGGCCAGCGCCTCGACCTTGACGACGGCGCCGTGCCTTGCCGAGAGGATCGGCTGGTAGTGCACCGCGATCTGGCCGCTGTCCACTGCCAGCCGCAGCCCGGCTTCCATTTCGGTGCGTTCCACGAGGGCCGCCATCATTTCCGGCCGGAACCGCAGGTACCGGTTCTTTCCGGCAGTCTTTGCCGCGTACATGGCGACGTCGGCGCGGCGCAGCAGCTCGGAGGCGTCCACGGCGTCCTCGCTGATGGAGGCCAGCCCCAGGCTGAGGCTGGGCCGCAGCATGGTGCCGTCGATCCGCAGCGGTACCTTCAGGGCCTCGACGATCCGCTCGGCGGCCGCCTCGGCATCGAGTGAGCCGACCAGCAGGACGACGAATTCGTCACCGCCCAACCGTGCTACGACGTCGTCCGGGCGGACGCAGGCGCGCAGCCGCCGGCCCACCTCGATCAGCATCTGGTCACCGGCATGGTGGCCGTGGATGTCGTTGACTTCCTTGAAGTCGTCCAGGTCCAGCAGCAGGACGTCGACGGCGGTGCCGAGCGGGCCCTGCAGCGCGCCGGCGAGGCGGTCGTTGAACAGCTGCCGGTTGAAGAGCCGGGTCAGCGGGTCCTTGAAGGCGAGGTCCTTGAGCTGCGCGGCCTGCTCGGCGAGGTCCGCCATGGCCTGGTTGATCTGGTCCTGGGCAATCCTGGCGGGCGTGACGTCCCGGAAGCTCCAGACCCGCCCCACCACCTCATCGGCGACGAGCTGCGGGCGGGAGTAGCGTTCAAAAGTCCTACCGTCACGGAAGTCCAGGACGTCATGGCTTTCCTGGTCGGGGTCGGCGTAGAGCGCGGTGATCTTCTCGATGAATTGGGCGGGATCCACCAGCTGGTCCAGGACGAAGGCCAGCACGGCGTCGTCATCCCGGGCGGCCAGCAGCTCCCGGGGAATACCCCACATGGAAGTGAACTGGTTGTTGACGCCCGCGATCTGGCCTTTGCCGCTGACCACGAGGATGCCGTCCGCGGTGGATTCGAGCGTGGCCGTCAGCAGCGACATCGCCGCACGCAATTCCGTGTCTGCTTCCAGCCGGTGCGAGGTATCCCGGATCAGGACCGCCATGCAGAGGCCGGCGTCGGGATCCGCCGGCGGGTTCGGAGCGGTGCCGACGACGCGTGCCGCGGGGAACACGAGAGAGCAGGTGATTTCGCCCTGGAATTCCGAGCCGTCCCGACGCAGACCGTAAGCCTCGACGGGCGGGAGGGCGCCGCCGTCGACGTCCCGGCGGAGGGCGAAGAACAACCGCTGGAAACCGCTGCGGAAGCCTTCCGCCAGCAACATCCGGTGGTCCTGGCCGAGGAGCTCGTCGCGGGTGTAGCCGAACAAGCGTTCCGTGGCGGCGTTGACCATGCGGATGGTGCCGTCTTCGACGACCACCAGGAGCGCGTCCGGGCAGGACTCAAGAACGGCTTGGGAGGACGGCGCTTGCCCGGTCGCCGCTTGCCCGGCCGCCGCTTGCCCGGTCGCCGCTTGCCCGGCCGCCGGAGTGGCTTCCCCGGCGTCGCGCGGGACCGCAGCGGCACCGTGCGCGTCCCGGCGCTGTGCCGACGTCACGCGAGAACCTGCGCGTGTGAATGAGACCGATATTCCATTGACGTTCCTCCCCAGACGAAATCATAGGGGTGACCGACGACAGCGCTGTGCAGCGACGCTGTGCAGCGACGCCGTGCCGCGACGCTGTGCAATCAAGCGGCGCGACGGCGGGCCCCGGCGCTATGCAACGAGAGACGGCGCAGGACAGTGGCGACTAGTCCCTCTTGAGGACGTCCGGGAGCTCGTCGACGTAAACGGTTTGCGGCGGCTCGAAGTAGATGACCAGGACTTCCTCGCCCACACTGTAGACACTGGTCTTGTCGAAAGGATGGGCGTGGAACGCGCTGGTGCCTCCCCGGAACGGCAACATGACTTCGCCAATGGTGCCCGGTCCGATGCGCCCGGTAACCCGTGCGATCTTGCCGGTGAGGCTGCGGTCAACGTCCCTATGCATCGGGAGCTTTCGGCGGCCGCTTGGAATCCTCTCTGCCGTTCCTGAGAGCGGATCTGAGGGCCGGGAGGTAGTCGCCCACCTGGGTAAGAATGCCGCCGATCATGCGGTTGATGCCTTCGCCGCCGTTGAGGACGGTGAGCTGCCCGACGTGGGCGAAGGGCTCGGCGGCGGCCGCGATGATGGACGGCATGTTTTCCGCCAGCTGCTGGGAAATCACGGCTTCCTGGTTGGTTCCCAAGGCTTCGGCGCGGGCCTTGATGCCGTCCGCCTCGGCTAATGCCTTGGCCTTGATGGCGGAGGCTGCAGCATCGCCGCGTGCCTTGGTGGCCGAAGCCTCCGCTTCGCCGGTAACCCGGGTAGCTCCGGCCGCCGCGGCCGCCGCCGTCGCGTTGGCCTGGGCCTGAAGTTCCGTCCGCCGGGCGTTGACCTGTGCTTCGAGTTCCGTGCGCCGGGCCAGTGCTTCGGCGGCGCTGATGTCGGCGGACTTCTGGCCCTCGGCGTCGGTCCGCTTGGCGTACGCCTTCGCGTCGGCGGGCTTGCGGATGGTGGTCTGCAGTTTCTGCTCCTCCCGGTCCGCCTCGAGCTTGGCCACTTCCGTCTCCTGGACCACCACGTGCTGGCGGGCCGTCGCGTCGGCGAGGGGTCCGGCCTGTGCGGCGTTGGCCTTGGCCCGCTCGGCGTTGGCCTGCGCCACCGACTGCCTGATGGCCGAAACGCTCTGCGCGTCTGCGATCAACGCCGCCGCCTCCGCTTCCTTCTCGGCCGCCTCACGGTTGCGGGTGGCCTCGGCGATGCGGGCCTCCATCTTCACCTGCGCAATGTGCGGCTTTGCGATGTTCTGAATGTACCCCGTGGGGTCCTGCAGGTCCTTGATCTGAAGCGAGTCCACCACGAGCCCCAGTTTTTCCATCTCCACGCCGCTGGCGCTGCGGACCTGCGACCCGAGCTTGTCCCGCTCGCGGATGATTTCCTCCATGGTCATGCTGCCGATGATGGAGCGCAGGTGGCCCTCAAAA
>JAODMA010000165.1 GCA_025464545.1 Arthrobacter sp.
TGCCTTCAGTACCTATCGGCTGGGGTGGCCGGTGGTCGCGTGCGCTTTGAGCCGGTCAGTTCTTGCCGGTGTGCGCGATGGTCACCGATTTGGATGTCCAGGACGTCTCGGAGGAATTGGACGGGACGTAGAACCGGTACTTGCGGGTCACGGTCCCCCTGGTCAGCGGAGTCTTCTCGGTGACCTTGTAGCCGGCCGCCTTCTTGAAGAGGACGGTCTGCACGGTCACCCATTTCCCGGCCTTGTATTCCTGGAGGTAGCCGGACCGGTCCTTGGTGGCGTAGTACATCGTGTAGGAGTGGGACCGCTGAGTGCCGGCGGCGACGTGGCCGCGGGCAGCGGCGAACAATCCCTCGCCGTAGGCGATGTTTCCCGTGGAGAAAACCTGCGTGATGGCGCGGGCATACTTGATCGTCTTCGTCTCGGTGGTTGCTACGGTTTTGCCGCCCTTGACGAGGATGGCCCGAACCGTCGCGGAACCTTCGGAGGCGAAGCTGAGCTTCCCGCCATTGGCGACGTCGTAATCGGCATCAGTCAGGACTTTGGAGGTCCACACCGTCTTCCAGGCCCCAGAGTTCTTCCGCTGCAGTGAAATTCTCGAGCCGGCGAAGCCGTTGCCGCTAAAACTGAAGTACCTGGTTTTCTGCGCTTCCGTGCCGTTCCTGTCCGGCACGGGCATGTACTCGTTCAGCGCGATCTTAGGCGCCGGAACCGGCTTCGTTGGCTCGGCGGGAGTCGGGGCCGACGTCGGGGTGCACCAGAACTGCCACCACCCTCTGAAGACGATTTCGACCCCGTTGCGCACGGATGCCGGCACCACGGTGACGAACCCGTTAGCGGTCACTGGGAAGGGCACTGTGACTTTGTAGACGTCTTTGTCCGCCGATGCTGGAGCGGTCCAGACAGTTTGCTTGCCATTGGCGGTCATTTTCAGTCTCGCGGTGCGGCCGGCGCCGCCCTTCATCGTGAGCACGACCTCATTGCCGTCACTGCGGACCACCGTGAATGCCGGGTCGACCAATGCCTGGGCCGAGACTTTGCCCGTGGGAGAGATGGGCGGTTGGGCGGCCAGGGCAGGCGCCGCCGGTACAGCAAGTCCGAAGAGTGCGGTAGCGGCCGCCAAAACTGTTGTCAGCGCAGCCCGGGTAACTCTGTTCTTCAATTCCCCCACCTTGATCAAACGGTCGCGGGGGAGTGCGCCGCCGGCGCCCGGCAGACGAATTATTTGTTTCCCCCACAGCAGACTATAACTGCGAACCGGTAGCCTTGTCTCCGTTTTCCCGCTGATGACAGGGCCCGCTCCGCACACATATGTGTCCATGACAGCCGATGCCACCTTCCGCCCCTCGCCTTGAAGCGCCCGGCAACTGCCCGTTCCGCGCCGACCGGACGCCGTTCCTGGCCGGCGGACGCGCCAGGTCATCACCGACTCCGCGCCGAGCCGGGCTGCTCGGCTCCGGCCGCCTCGCCCCTGAATCACCGTCGACGGCAGCTGCAACAACTGCGGCTGCCGCTGCTCCTGAAGCGGCGCTACGGGGTAGGGAATAAATCCACGGCTCGATCATGGCGCGGCTGGTGGCGTTCCCCGGTGCATCGGCGGGAGGTACGGCGGCGGAAGCGTGAGCCGTTGATGTGCCAGAACCGCGGTGGGAAACTTGTCCTGCGGTCTCACCCTGATAAGGAGTCGGAAATGCCTGACGGGACTGGAATGATCAAGCGGTTTTACACGGAGGTGGTCGGGGGCGGAAACCTGGCCCTCATCGATGAACTGGTGAGTGAAGACTTTGTCGATCACGATCCCATGCCGGGACAATCGCCCAGCAAGGATGGGGTCAGTTTCTTCGTCACCACCATGCGGAAGGCCTTTCCGGACCTCAAGGCCACCGTCATGGAACCGGCGCTCGTGGACGGAAATTTGGAGGCTCTGTACGTGGTGCTGACTGGAACTCACCAGGGAGAACTGATGGGCGTCGCGGCCACAGGTCGCCGGGTCGAATTCAGCGGCATCGACATCATCCGTATCGGCGACGGAAAAGTCGTAGAGCACTGGGGTGCCACGGACACCATGGCACTTATGCAGCAGGTCGGCGCCGTCCCGGAGTAACCCGGAAATGGTCCTAGCGAAATGAAGTCAACGAGGTGATCAGGAGAGTCAGGAAGCAGCGGCCCGCGCGGGTATGGCGTCCACGAGTTGAACCGTGACGCCGGCGTTTCGAAACAGCTGCACCTGTTCCGGATCCGCCTGGTCATCGGTGACCAGGATCCAGGGCGCAGGAAGCTGCACCCAGGCGTGGAACGGCCGCTTGCCGAGCTTGGTGGAATCCGCGAGGACGTAAACCGTGTTGCCGCGCCGCGCCATCAGCTCTTTGAGCCGGGTCTGGGCCTGGTCCGCCTCGCACAGGCCGTCCTCCACGGTGACGGCGTCGGCGCCCAGGAACACCCGGTCGAAGCTCATCCGCTCCAGGGCCGCCTCGGCGAGGGGACCCACGAAGGTCTGGCTGACGCCGCGCAGCCGTCCGCCCAGGCAGTCCACCTGGATGCCAGGCGCGTCGGCGAGTT
>JAODMA010000183.1 GCA_025464545.1 Arthrobacter sp.
TGCAGCCTTCAGGAGCAACAGGGTTCCGTACGCCCCCTGTGCCGCCATAGGGCTGACGGGAGCATCATCCGGATATTTCTCCCGGTAGGCTTTCACGAACTTCTGGTTGACCTCATTTTCCAGGCCCTCCCAGTAAGGATCAACGGTGTATACGCCCTGCGCCACTGGTGCTATGCCGGCCAGCGCCTCGGCAGCGAAGGTTGGGATACCCGTTAGTTTGACCTTGTCAGCGAGTCCGAACTGATTCAACTGCTTTACGAGTGCGACTCCATCCGAGCCGACCACGGAGATAAATATGACTTCCGGATTCGCTTTCTCAATCTTGGCGATATAGGAAGAGAAATCAGTTGTCCCGAGCGGTGCATAGTCGACGCCGGCCACGCTCCCGCCGGCTTCCTTTACGAGCCCGGAGGTCAAGTCGTTGACGAAGTGCGGGAAGACATAGTCGGAACCGATGAAGTAGACGTTTTTGCCGATGTTGTTGACGAGGTAGGGAACGAACTCCTCCATCTTCTGCTCGGGAGTGACACCATTTCCGAAAACGAACTTCCGGCTCCCGGTGCCGCTCTTCTCGCACGTCTTGGCTTCACCTTCAGCGATGTAGATGAAAGGTACCTTTGCTGACTCTGCGTGGGGAATGGCAGCGAGTGTTGTCGGGGAGCTTGTCGTTCCCATAAGGACGTTGACGCGGTCCTGGGTCAGCAGTTTGCGCGCCTGCGTTGCCGCCGTCTTGGGGTCTGTCTGGTCATCCTCAAGAACATATTCGACCTGCTTGCCGCCGATTCCTCCGTCGGCGTTGATGAGCTCTACGGCGACGCCCATGCCTCGTTGCAGCGCCTCGCCATAAGGAGCCAGTGAGCCGGTGATGGGCGCCAGGACGCCGATCTTGACCGTGCCGGAACCAGCCGCCTTGCTCTCCGGTCCGCAGCCGGCCAGCGCAAGGCTGGCAGCCGTCAGCAGCACCGCACCCATTCTGGCCCTGGAGCGCGATGCCTGACCCGCTTTACTGCCTATCCGCACGTGGGGACTTTCCTTTTCCATGTTGTCTTCCATTCACAGATGAAATTGCTGATCGAATGTAGGTCGAAAACTCGTATTCCGCTCGGAATGATGGCGCAACTTCGCTCTGCTCCTCCGCTCAGCGGCTGCGCCGGCAGGGAAACCGGCGCGCGCGCCTCCGACGAGCAGTGTTTTTTCGCTGTGGTTTGGTTATCCGGCGGCCTGGCGGGCAGCACGCGCTTCGTGATGCATGCGGTCCTTGTCGGACAGTGACTGGAGGATTTCCGTATGGTCCATGACCCGGGCGAAACCGCGCCGCATCGTACGTAGCGTTGCCTCCTGGGCAATGGCGCTGTCACTTGCGCTGACGTCCGAACCGAACACGACGTGGTAGTTGAGAAAATAGGCGGTGCGGGCTGTGGATTCCACACAGAAGTTTGTCAGCGTCCCGCAGACAATAACCGTCTTGATGCCTCGGCTGCGCAGAACGTAATCAAGGTCGGTGCCGGCAAATGAATCGTAGGTGTGTTTGACATTGATGATGCGCTCATCCGGCAAAGGTGAGAGCCCATGGTACAACTTCGTATTTGGCTCGCCTTCTTTGATTGCCCCGGCCGCGATGGGCGCCCAGTACTCGTAGAAATCAGCCGACGAATCTTGTCCAATGTGATGTTCCGTGTAAAGAACGGGCACTCCCGCTTCGCGGCATCCTTCGATCAGAGTGAGGACACGAGGAATCTGGCGGTACGCCTCCGGCACGCACATCGGATTTCCCGGATTAACAAAGTCTTCCTGCAGGTCGATGACAATAAGGGCGCATTCCTCGGGCTTGATTTCAAAGGCCCAGTGCTTGTCAGTCCTATAGTCTTTGTCCGCGAATTCAATAAACTCAGCTTCGCCGGCGAAGTTGCCGGGGCTGCTAATGCGTTCTGCGGTCAGGAGCTCGTCCTCCGACCTTCCATACTCATGTAGAAACTGCTCAACAGCTGTCGTTTTGGTATCTGAAGACATTTTGCCTCTCCTCGGAGCCGGAATCACGCGTCATCGCAGGGCGGATGATATACGGACTGTATACAGACGGTATGCGTCTGGCAATACCTTTGTGTGACTTTCATGTTAAAAAGTTTTCACCCACCCTGGGCGCAGGATGCCGCCCCCACAGCAGCCGCAAAGTTGACTCGACCTTTTCTGTAGACAACATGTATACAGTTCGTCTACAGTGTGGTCGTGACCTGGCACACGTCGGCTAGGTTTGGCCGGTCCCGTTCAAGCGCCACCCCAGTCATCGTTAGAGCCCCCGATTTCAGCAGAAGGATGTCGATATGACAGAAATGACGGAAGCCCTTCCCAGGCAGAAAAAACCCTCAAGCCTGAGGACTGTCGCTGCTTCAAGCCTTGCCGGGACCGCAGTCGAGTGGTACGACTTCTTCCTGTACGGCACCGCCGCTGCCTTGGTCTTCAACAAGCTGTATTTCCCCACCGGGGACCCTGCCGTCGGGACGATGCTGGCCTTGGGGACATTCGCCGCAGGCTTCCTTGCGCGGCCGCTCGGCGCGA
This sequence comes from Arthrobacter sp., assembly GCA_025464545.1. Classification (GTDB taxonomy): domain Bacteria; phylum Actinomycetota; class Actinomycetes; order Actinomycetales; family Micrococcaceae; genus Arthrobacter. The sequence goes on from JAODMA010000183.1 coordinate 2,557, forward strand.
TCGTGCTCGGCCATTATGGGGACAAACATGGGCGCCGGGCGACGCTGGTGGCCAGCCTGCTCCTGATGGGCATAGCGACAGCGCTTATCGCTTTCATCCCCCCGTACGCTGCTATCGGCGTGACGGCCCCCCTGATCCTTTTGTTTCTCCGCCTTGTGCAGGGTTTCGCTCTGGGCGGCGAATGGGGTGGGGCGGTACTGCTGGTCTCGGAGCACAGCAATGACAGCTCCAGGCGCGCTTTCTGGGCCTCGTGGCCCAACGTCGGTCCCCCGCTGGGCAACCTTATGGCCGCCGGCGTCCTTGCCATACTTGCCGCCGTCATGCCCGAGGGCGAATTCCTGGCCTGGGGCTGGCGCATCGCCTTCGGCCTTTCGGCCCTGCTGGTAGTCATCGGACTCGTCCTGCGCCTGTATGTCGAAGAAACCCCGCTCTTCAAAGAGGCGCAACTGAAGCGCGAAGCGGAAAACTCTACCCGGAACAAGATGCCAGTCCGCACCCTGTTCCGGCACCACTGGCGCCAGATCCTCATCGCGACCGGAAGCCGCATGGGGGAAAACGCCGGGTTCTACATCTACTCCCTCTTCATCATCACCTACGTGACGGAGATCCTGGGGCAGCAGCGCCAGGCCGGCCTGACCGCCGTCATGATCGGCCAGGGAGCTGCCGTGGTGGCCATCCCGCTGCTGGCTATCTACGCCGACCGGATCGGCCGCAAGCCGATGCTGATCGGGGCCTCCGTCGCCACCATGATCTGGGCCTTCGCCATCTTCTATTTTCTCAACACCGGCCAACTGTGGGGCATCATCGTCGCCGCCGTCGGGGGCCTGCTGATCTTCGCCGCCTACAGCTCCGTCATCGGCGCCTTTTTCTCCGAGCTGTTCCCCACGGAGGTGCGTTACAGCGGAACCTCCATCGCCTACAACCTGGCATCCCTCATCGCAGGGTCACTGTCGCCGATCATTGCCCTGGCCCTCTATCGGCAGTTCGGCTCCGGCTACGCGATCGGAATCTACCTGGCCTTCATGGGCCTGGTGTCGCTGGTGTCGGTCCTCTTTGCCAAGGAAACCAAGGATATAAAGCTCAGCGATCTGGACGCGTTGCCCCGATAGCACTCCGATGGCTGTCCGGTCCCGCCCGCAGCCAGTATCGTCGGAAGCATACTGACTGTATACAGGCGACAGAGGAGTCGATGTGAGCAACCACCTTCAGAGACCAGCGCAACTGACCGCGCCGGAGACCGCCTACCGCTGGCTGCGGGATGCCATCAGCGCACTCCCTTGGGACGAAGAGGCGTTCCTGAGTGAAAACGCCGTGGCCGAAGCGTCAGGGACTTCCCGGACGCCAGTTCGCGAAGCGCTGCTCCGGCTGGAGGCCTCCGGGCTCATCCGCCGCGTCCCGCACAAAGGGGCGTATGTACCGGCGCTTTCTGCCAGGGATATAGAAACGATGATGGAAGCCCGCCAACTGATTGAAGAATGGGCTGTCCGGAAGGTAACTGCTTCGCACAGGTCCATGGATGATCTGAACCGGCTTCTGGAGCAGCAGGGCGAGACCCTCGCCGATCCGGTTGCCTTCATCGAATGCGACATCCGGTTCCACAAATACATTATCGAGGCCGCCGACAACCCCGTTCTGCAGGACGTCTACGACTCCCAGCGATTCAAGCAGCTCCGGATGGGCGTCAAGGCGGTGGCCGACAGCAAAGGCAGAAGCGATCACGTCCTGCGGGAACACCGCTCCATTGTCGAAGCGATCCAGACCGGCAACCCTGACGTCGCCGTCGCCGCGGTCCGGGATCACCTCTCCTCGACCCTGGCCGCGCTCAGAGCATCACCCTCCGGCAGTGGCCGCTAGGCGGGCAGCGTCCGCGCTTTGCCACACGACCACCATCCACTACAAACCAAGGAACACATTATGAAAGTTGCACTCGTCCAGGTGGCCAGTCCGGACACGGAGAGCCGCGATGAACGGATTATCAGGATCG
>JAODMA010000192.1 GCA_025464545.1 Arthrobacter sp.
TGCGTTCCGCCCCGGGCGCGGAGCGTCTGGGCGAAGGGAAGCATCCGGGCCGGGCTCAGATGCCGGCCGCGGACCGACTCGTAACTGTTGGCCTTGCCCCCGTGCAGGACCAGGGCGACACCCCGGGTTTTCCCGCGGGCTGCGGCAACGCTCAGCACGGCCTTCGCCGCGGCTCCGGAGATTGCGTCTTTGGCTTCGCGGTCGTCTATCTTGCGTATCGCCACGCCGGTGTCCTCCACATCATCATCCGTCAAATACCAACGATAGGTTGCCCGACGGCGTTCCCGCCCGGTGGTCCCGCAGACCGTTCCCGCAGGGCATGCCCACAGGACATTCCCACAGACCAATCCCACAAGACATTCGGAGCCGGGGCTGCCAGGGATTGGCGCCTGGCCCGGCGCGGCAGCTGACCCTTGACCGTGCGGTGCACGAGGAGTAGGCCTGTGCAGGTAAACCTCCGGACACGGTGCCGGCTGGGGGTGCGGATCGCCGTCCGGGGCAGGTCTCAGAACCAGTTATCCCGCTACAGAAAACGAGACGGTAAAAATGAACGGACTAAACGTGGATACCCTGCGCGGGCAGGTCCGCGGCCAGATCATCACGCCAGGCGACGCGGGCTACGACGCCGCGCGGGCGGTGCACAACGGTTTGATCGACCGGAGGCCGGCCGCCGTCGTCCGGGTTTCGCAGGTGGCGGACGTCATCGCCTGCGTCAACTTCGCCCGGGAGAACTCCCTGGATCTTGCCGTACGCGGCGGAGGCCACAGTGCACCGGGTTTTGGCACCTGGGATGGCGCCCTGGTTATTGACTTCGTCAACACGTCCGGCGTCCGGGTCGATCCGGCCGCCAGGACCGCGCGCTCAGAGGCCGGGGCGACCTGGGCGGACTTCAATCATGCGACGCACGCATTCGGGCTGGCGACCACCGGCGGCATTGTCGGCTCGACCGGCGTTTCAGGGCTGACCCTGGGCGGCGGGATCGGCTACTTGGACCGCAAATATGGCCTCAGCTGTGACAACCTGCTCTCGGCCGACGTCGTTCTGGCCGACGGAACCTTCCTCACGGCGAGCAACAGCGAGAATGAGGATCTGTTCTGGGCGCTGCGCGGCGGCGGAGGTAACTTCGGGGTGGTGACGTCGCTGGAATACCGGCTGCATCCTGTGGACCTGGTGCACGTCGGCGTCGTCATTTACTCCGTTGAGCATGCGGAGACTGTGGCGAGGTTCTACCGGGAGCAGATGGATACGGCCCCGGAGGAGTTCGGCGCGTTCCTCGCGTTCCACCAAGGGCCGCCGGTGCCGTTCCTTCCGGAAGAGTGGCACGGCAAACCGGTCTGCGTGGTGGTGGGCATGTGGACCGGGGACCCGGCCGAAGGCCCGGCCCGCTGGCAGCCGTTCCTCGACGTCGCGCCGGTGGCCGGGTCCATGGTCGGTCCCATGCCCTACCCGGCATTGAATTCCGCTTTCGACGCCATGTACCCCAAAGGCCTGCTGGCCTACTGGAAGGCCGCCTTCCTGCCCGAACTGAGCGACGGCGCCATCGAAGCCCACCTGGACTTCGGGAGCAGGGTGCCCAGCGTGCAGACCGCCGTGCATCTTTACCCGATCGACGGCGCGGTCCACCGGGTCGGCGCCACCGAAACGGCCTTCCCCAACCGGACGGCGAAATTCTCACCGGTCATAGCGTGCATGTGGGACAACCCCGCCGACACCGAGGCGAACATCGCCTGGGTACGGGACTACGCGTCCGCGCTCCAGCCGTTCTCGGAGGCTGCCGGCTACATCAATTTCATGGACAAGGACGACCTGCCGAAGGTGGCCGACAACTACGGGACGAACTACCGCCGGCTGAGTGAAATCAAGGCCAAATACGATCCGCAAAACCTCTTCCACGTCAACCAGAACATTCCGCCCGGCTAGCCGCAACGCCGGCCGGTACACTGCGCGGACCGTCCGGCGCCGCGCGGCTGAGGCGTCATCCGACCGGACAGACCCCGTGGACGCCGTAAAGTCTTCGGCATGAGGTTGAACTGCTGATGGGCGCCGGACATTCACACGCTCCCACGGAACACGCGGCGCCGACGCCCCAGGCGCTCGCCGCCCGGAAAAAGGCCAACTGGATCCTGGCCGCCGTCCTGATCCCGCTGACCCTGCTCACACTTGCGGCAATGGCCACGCTCTGGCCCTCCGGCAGCAAAGAGGGCATCACACTGGCCAGCCCCTATGCCGCCGCGCCCGGAGTGACCTTCGACACCGGCAAGATCCAGCGCGTCGTCACCGGCAGCTGCATGGACGGCGCCCAGCCCGGCGGGCAGTCCGATGCTTCGGGCCAGGTCCCGGCCGCCGGGGAGGGCGCCCAGCAGGGCAGCGAATGCACCTTCGCGTTCACCGAGCCGGACAAAGGCGGCAACCCCGTCAAGGTGGTCATCAACCCCGACGTCGCCAAATCGCACGGCGTCAAGGTCGGGGACAACATCCGCTACCTCAATCTTTCCAAGGCCCAGGGCGCGTCCGAGTCCCAGGGAACCCCGGCTTACGTCTTCGTCGACTTCGTCCGGACCCTGCCCATCATCTTCCTGGCGGTGCTGTACGCCGTCGTCGTAATAGCCGTGGCACGCTGGCGCGGGCTGCGGGCACTGATCGGGCTGGTCGGCGCCTATGCCGTGCTGGTGACCTTTATGCTGCCCGGGCTGGTGGAAGGCAAACCGCCGCTCCTGCTGGCAATGGTGGGCTCCACCGTGATCATGATCGGGGTGCTCTACTTCGCCCACGGCTTCTCCGCCCGGACCTCGACGGCGCTGCTCGGCACCATGTTCGGGCTCGGCATCACCGCCCTGCTGGCGGCGTGGGCCACCGACGCCGCCAACCTCGCCGGCGTCGGCAGCCATGATGCCGCCGCGCTCACAAATATTTCGGACAACATCTCGATTTCCGGCATCATCCTCTGCGGACTCATCATCTCCGGCCTTGGTGTCCTCAATGACGTCACCATCACCCAGTCCTCCGCGGTGTGGGAGCTGTGGGAACTCGCTCCGGAAACATCCGCCCGGCAGCTGTTCGCCTCCGCGATGCGGATCGGCCGGGACCACATCGCCTCCACGGTCTACACCATCGCTTTCGCCTACGCCGGCGCGGCCCTCCCGGTCCTGATCCTGGTGATGCTCTATGAGCGGCCCCTCGGCGACGCCCTGACGAGCGCCGAGCTCTCCGAGGAAGTGATCCGCACCCTGGTCGGATCCGTCGGACTGGTGCTGGCCATTCCGGTCACCACGCTGATCGCGGTGCTGGTGGTCAAGGCAACCGGGGTAAAGGGGCCTGCACGCAAGAGCGCCGGAACGACGGCGCCCGGCGGCATCCCCGCCCCCGCCCCCGACGCCGTTGCTTCGGACGGCGTTGCTTCGGACGGCGTTGCTTCCGGCGGCGGGGCTTCCGGCGGCGGGGCAGCACCGCAGGAAACCCGCCGCGGACGGCGGGCTGCGGCACGCGGCTGACGGGTGTCTTTCCACATAGCTGGCCGGAAGCCGCCCGATTTGCCCGGCTTTGAGACAATGTTCTGGTGACTGTTGTAGCAACGCCTCCTGCCCCCAAGCTGGAACTCCCGCCCCTGAAGCTGGGCCACATCACCGTGGACACCCCCGTGATCCTGGCCCCGATGGCGGGAATCACCAACTCCGCCTTCCGCAGGCTGTGCCGTGAATACGGCGGCGGCCTGTACGTCGCGGAGATGGTCACCTCGCGTGCCCTCGTTGAGCGCACGCCCGAATCACTGCGCATCATTTCGCACGACGACGACGAGAAAGTCAGGTCCGTCCAGCTGTACGGCGTGGACCCGGTGACTGTCGGCCAGGCCGTGCGGATGCTCGTAGAGGAGGACCGGGCGGACCATATCGACCTCAACTTCGGCTGCCCGGTGCCCAAGGTGACCCGGCGCGGCGGCGGTTCCGCCCTGCCCTGGAAGATCGACCTGTTCACCTCGATCGTCCAGACCGCCGTGAAGGAAGCCTCCAAAGGCAACGTCCCGCTGACCATCAAGATGCGCAAAGGCATCGACGAGGACCACCTCACCTACCTTGACGCCGGCCGGATCGCGCGCGATTCCGGGGTCGCCGCCGTCGCGCTCCACGGCCGCACGGCTGCACAGTTCTATTCCGGCCAGGCCGACTGGTCCGCCATCGCCCGGCTGCGCGAGGCGCTTCCGGACATCCCAGTGCTCGGTAACGGCGACATCTGGTCCGCGGAGGACGCCGTCCGCATGGTCCGTGAGACGGGCGTCGACGGTGTCGTCGTGGGCCGCGGCTGCCAGGGGCGCCCGTGGCTGTTCGGCGAC
>JAODMA010000230.1 GCA_025464545.1 Arthrobacter sp.
CGCTCCACCAGCCGCGCCGAGCCGTGCTGAGGTCGCCACTGGTGACGGCCTCGACTTCCCGCATCACGGTGCGCTCCGCGGGAGAGTAGGACACAATGCGGCCGATCCGCGCGTGCCCCCGGCCGCCGTCGAAAAAGAACCCGTAGACGCCGTCGACCGTGGAGTCAGGAGTGGCGGCCAGGATCACGCGAAGCCCGTCGCCGTCCCGGATCACCGCCAGAATCTCCTGGTCCTCGTCCCGTACGCGGGCTGGAGTGATCACCCGGCGCGCGAAATACAGGGCGAGGGCGGAGGATCCGGCGGCGAGCAATCCGGCCGCGGCGCTCCCGCCGATGATGCCACCCACAACCCACTTCGCACCGCCGCGCAAGGAAACCTCCGCCCCGGGAGCCGTAGGGGCGGTGACTGCCCTGCCCCCGGAGGTCCCCTGGAGGAAGGACTTTCCGCCGAAGGTCTTGCGGCGGAAAGGGGGGACCGATTTCGGGTCCGGCAGGAGGCGCTGGAAGGAAGCCATGCCACCATTCTTACTGAACTCTCCGCCCCGCACCGCATCAACACGGGCATGTCCCTCCAGGTCTGCCGGCCGGTCCACAACGAGCCCTCAGCCCGGAATTCCCTCTCACCCCCCCATCGAACTGGCCGATTGGGCCACTCAGGCTACTTCGACGGACACGGAGACTTCAGGCGCTCCGAATGCCCGACTTCGTGCGGGGCCAGCGGCACCCGACTAGGCTGGGGGGATGAGTGATCCAATCGTCATTTTGACAGAAGAGCCCCTCGGCGCGGATGACCGCGTCAACATCGAAACCCTGGTTGCCGGCGGTGATGCGCCGCTGGTGGTCCTGGTCCCGGCTAATACCGAACGGCACCTGCTGGTGGATTTCCTGGAGAACCTGTCCCTTCTGGAAGTCTCCAAGGCCTTCCGTGAACTGACGACGCACTCCGACCCCGCCGAGGAAAGGGCTGAGGCCGCTGAAACGCTGGCATCCTCGGTGGCGGCCCTGCGCGGCATCGGCGGCGGCGTCTCCGGAGAAATCGTCGAGGGCAGGCCGGTCGACGGCCTGGTTGCCAAGGTAATGGAGCTCGGCGCCGGGCAGGCGGTGGTGATCACCCGTCCGCACGCCATCGCGGACACCTTCCACACCGACTGGGCCAACAAGGCGCAGGACAAGCTGGGCCTGCCCGTCCTGCATCTGTATGCGGGATCGGGATTTATCGGCGACTCCTGAGCGTTGTTGAGGCTATGAGCATCTTTAACAACAGGCCAAAAGTTCTGCCAACAGCTGCCCCCGCAGGCCCTGCCCCGGAATCCGGCAAACCGGCGGTTGAAAAACCGGAGGAGCAGTGGCGTCAGGAACTGACGCCCGAAGAGTACCGGGTACTCCGCCAGGCCGGGACCGAGCGCCCGTACACGGGGGAGTACTGGGATACCCACACCGCGGGCGTCTACCAGTGCCGGGCGTGCGGCACCGAGCTCTTCACGAGCAACGAGAAGTTCGATTCGCACTGCGGCTGGCCCTCCTTCTGGGCCCCGCTGGCAGAGGGCACCGTCCGCTACATCCATGACCGGACGATGGGCATGGACCGGGTGGAAGTCCGCTGCGCCGCCTGCGACTCCCACTTGGGCCATGTGTTCGAAGGCGAGGGCTACGGTACGCCCACCGACCAGCGCTACTGCATCAATTCGGTTTCCCTGAAGCTCGTCCAGGCCGAGGACGCCGGAAAGTAACCCCCGCGGGCCGCCTGAGGGCCGCCCGCGGGCCACCCCCGGACCGGGCAGCCACGTTCGCGCTGGAGCTGGAGCGTAGTCAGCGGCCCTTTTGCCTCAGACTTTCTTATGCTCAGGGCCATTTTGCATTAGCACTCCTGTTTGCTTGCTACGCTCGCCGTAGAGACCAAAAGAGCGACGCGACGCACCGGCGTCGCCCGCAGCAAACAGAAAGGCGCCCGATGACGATGACCACCACCGCAATCACCGCCACCGCCCCCATCACCGCCGCCACGCCCGAGTGGCTGCGGCTCAAGGCAGCCGCTACCGCATTGCAGGCACTCCAGGCACAGGACGGATCCGTCCCCGACACCGCGGAGCATCCGGCCGCCGCGGGCCACGTTGACGCCATCACCTCAGCCATCCAAAGCCTCGCCCCGGCCTTCCCGCACGACGTGGACTACCTCGAGCTCCTTGTCGCCGACTTCGGACGCTGGGCCGCCGCCGGCTTCGGCGTCCCCGACTTCCTGGACTCACTGCAGGCCTTCCAGCCCCAGCAGCACCGGATCAACGGACTCCAGCACCTTGTGGTCTTCCCGATGTACACCCAGAACGGCAGCAGCAACCGCTTGGTCGAAGCCGTGTTGATCGAGGTCATCTGGCCCGAATTCATCGCCGGACTGGAGGAGGGCGAATACTCCAACAAACTCTTCGTGCCGATCCGCTTCCTCGACTTCACCCCCGGGTACAACACCAACTCGGCGGTACTCTTCCCGGAAACCGTAGCCGTCCGCGAAACCCCCACTTTCACCTGGGGTGCCATTTTCGCGGACCGCGAGGCGGCCCGTTTCCGCCGTGTGCTCCGGGCCGCCGCGGACATCACCTCCCTGCAGCTGCCCGAGGACGCCGCGGCCCTGCTTGAGGACCAGGAGTTGACCCAGGCAACGTTCGTCATGTGGGACCTCATTCACGACCGCACCCACATGCGCGGAGACCTGCCGTTCGATCCGTTCATGATCAAGCAGCGAATGCCGTTCTTCCTCTACTCTCTCGAGGAACTGCGGTGCGACCTGACCGCCTTCCGCGAGTCCGTGAAGATCGAAAAAGATGACGACGCGGACCCGGAGGCCCGCCGGCACGCCAAACTGGTGCAGTACGCCGTCATCTTCGACCGGATCTTCCGCTTCGCCATCACCGGCAGCCGCGTCCGCAATTACGACGGCCTCGGCGGACAGCTCCTGTTCGCCTGGATGCACCAGCACCACGTGCTGCACTGGACCGACAGCAAGCTCAGCATCGATTGGGACGAGGCGGCCGACGTCGTCGTGAAACTCGGCGCCCGGATCGAGGAACTTTACTGGCGCTCGATTGACCGGCCGAAGATGGCCCACTGGCTGGCGGCCTACGAGCTGATTTCCGGGACCGTCACGCCCAACCCGGCCTCCGTCTGGGCCAAGGGCCCGGAGGCGCTGCCGCTGGACGGCCCGCCGCGCGGCCTCACCGACCAGGTCCTCGACGACGAGTTCCCGCTGTCCATGTTCTACGAGGCCCTGGAGAAGAAGATGCGTCCCGTCATCGAATCCACCGCCGGTATCACGGGGTCCTCAGACACCGGCGCTGAGACCACGGCAATGAACGCAGGATGAGCGCACCCCGGACCCTGAACGTAGTGGTGACGGGCGGCAGCGGCCCCTCCGGGATCGCCACCGCCCGGGCCCTGCGCGACGCCGGGCACACCGTTTTTACGGTGGGCTCCGACGGACCCCGGATCGAGGCCGCCGCCGCGGAAGCGGGCAGCGGGGTCACCCCGCTGGTCTGCGACCTCACCAGTCCGGCGGAGGTCCGGTCCCTGCACGCCACGATCACCGCCACGGCGGGAAGGGTCGACGGCGTGATCCACCTCGTGGGCGGGTGGCGAGGTGCTAAGGGCATAACGGACCAGAGCGACGAGGACTGGGATGCCCTGGAACGCAGCGCCATCACCACGGTCCGCAACGTCACCCGGGTCTTCTACGATGACCTTGCAGCCTCGGACACCGGCCGCTTCGCCATGGTTTCCTCCACCGCGGCGGGCAGCCCGACGGCGGCGGCAGCCAGCTACGTGGCCGCCAAGGCCGCGGCCGAGGCCTGGACCCTCGCGATGGCGGACGGATTCCGCCGCGACCAGTCAGGCCGCAAAAACGAGCCGGTCGAGCAGCGCAGTGCCGCCGTAGTCTTCGTGGTCAAGGCACTTGTCGACGCCGGGATGCGGGCGAAGTCCCCCGAGCGCAACTTCCCGGGTTTCACCGACGTCGAGGAGCTGGCCGCTGCCGCCGTCGGCCTCTTCACCACTCCGGCCGCCGAGCTGAACGGCCAACGGCTGCTGTTGAGCCGCTGAACTTAGCGTTCCGGCCCGACATCCCTAGACTGAAAGTGTGAGCAAACCGATGACAAGCACCGTTGAAACTGCCCCCGCCAGCACCACGGCACGGCTCCATGACCCGTCCGTCCGCGGCTTCGCCTCGGACAACTACTCGGGCGTACATCCCGAGGTGCTGGCAGCGCTGGCCGCCGCCAACGAGGGCCACCAGGTCTCCTACGGCGAGGACGATTACACCGCCCGGCTCCAGCAGCTGATGGAAGAGCACTTCGGCGGAGGAATTGAGTGCTTCCCGGTCTTCAACGGCACCGGCGCCAACGTGCTGTCGCTGCAGTCCCTGCTGCCCCGCTGGGGAGCCGTCATCTGCGCCTCCACCGCGCACATCAACATGGACGAGAACGGAGCCCCGGAACGGATCGGCGGCATCAAGTTGCTGCAGGTCCACACCACCGACGGCAAGCTCACCCCCGAGTTGATCGACAAGGAGGCCTGGGGCTGGGGCGACGAGCACCGCGCCCAGCCCCTGGCCGTGTCCATTACGCAGACCACGGAACTGGGCACCTGCTACACCCCGGAGGAGGTCCGGGCCATCGCTGAGCATGTCCATTCCAAGGGCATGAAACTGCACATGGACGGCGCCCGGCTGGCCAACGCCGCCGCTCACCTGAATGTGCCGCTGCGGGCCTTCACCCGGGACGCCGGCGTGGACATCCTCTCCTTCGGCGGAACCAAGAACGGCTTGCTCTTCGGCGAGGTCGTCGTGGCGCTGAACCCGGAGGCCGCCCACGGCCTGGTCTACCTGCGCAAGATGAACATGCAGCTGGCTTCCAAGATGCGCTTCATGTCCGCACAGTTCATCGCGCTGCTCGAGGGCGACCTGTGGCTGCGCTCGGCATCCCATGCCAACGCCATGGCGGCCCGGCTGCGTGCCGGCGTCGAATCGATCCCCGGAGTCCAGCTGAGCCAGAAGACCGAATCCAACGGCGTCTTCGCGGTGCTGCCCGCCGGCGTCGCGGACCGGCTGCGCACCTCCTTCCGTTTCTACGACTGGAACGAGGCGGCCCGCGAGGTCCGCTGGATGTGTTCCTTTGATACCACCGAGGAGGATGTTGACTCCTTCATCGCGGCCATCAAGCGCGAGCTCGCGGCCCTCTGACACCGGCTCCCGCCGGCCCATGCCCGGCCGGGCGGCGCCGGGCCTGCCCGTCCGGGCGGCGAGCCTGCCGGGCTTCCCGCCCGGCGTTGCATAATCTTCCATTGTGAACGCACTCGACCAGGTTCCGGCAGATTTCCTCTTTGCCCTGCGAACCCTTCGA
>JAODMA010000243.1 GCA_025464545.1 Arthrobacter sp.
GGGGCCGAGGAGCCACGGCCGCGCCGGTTGAAGGTGTGGACCGGCCGGCCCAGCGAAGCGCTGAGCTTCTGCGCGAATCGGGTGTAGTCAACGGCAGTCACCATCGAGGCCGGCACGACGACGACGCCGGAACCCGCCGAGGCCAGCTCCGCGCCCGTGCTGAAAAGCTCGATCGTTCCGCCGTCGGGGGTTCTGATGTTCTCGCGGGTCATGCTCCGAGCCTAGCCGAGGCGGCAGCTACAGCGTAGTAGGGTCCCGGGCTGCCGGAGACCGTCAGCTGCCCAGCCGCCCGCCGGAGACCTCGAGGTAGCAGGAACCACACAGCGATTCGTACCAGACGTCCTGGCCGTCGATGGCGACCTGGTCGCCGTCGAACACCACCTGGTTGCCGATCCTGCGGGTGTTGAAGATGGCCTTGCGGCCGCAGCGGCAGATCGTCTTGAGCTCCTCAAGGGTGTGCGCGATCTCCAGGAGCCGGAGCGAACCGGGGAACGCCCGGGTCCGGAAGTCGGTGCGGATACCGTAGGCGAGCACCGGGACCTGGTCCAGGACGGCAATGCGGAAAAGGTCATCAACCTGGCCCGGTTCGAGGAACTGCGCCTCGTCCACCAGCAGGCACGCCACCGGCTGGGTATCGACATGCTTCAGCAGGGCATCGGGATCGTCCCCGTGCGCGTGGGCGGTGAACAGCTCCCGGACGGAAGCGCCGGCGGGAATCAGGAAGTCCGCCGAGCGGGTCATGCCAAGGCGGGACACAACGTCGACGTCGCCCTTGGTGTCGACGTCGGGCTTGGCGAGCAATACCCGCTGGCCCCGCTCCTCATAGTTGAAGGCGGCCTGGAGAAGGCCCGTCGACTTGCCGGAGTTCATGGCGCCGTAGCGGAAGTAGAGCTTGGCCAAGGGGGTCCTTTCGAAAGGGTCGCCCCACGATTGTAAAGGTCTGTCCTTCAGCGTCCCATTCGCAACCTGCGGCGCCGTGCCGCGGCCGGAGGGATGCTCCCGGTCCCGCCCAGCAGGAACCTCGCAGCGGTCAGGGCGAGCCGGTTCCCGGGCCGGATCGGGCCCTCGTGCAGCTGCCCGGCCACCACTGCCAACTCGATCGCGGGGACGGCCGCTGCGAGCTGCCGGCCGGTCTCGGCGAAATACGCCGGGCTCCAGCCGCCGCTGAGCATCAGCGTGGGGGTGGTCATGTCCGCGAAGTGGTCCAGCTCGGCGTCGGCGTCCAGTACTGCCCGCATTTCCGCCACGGCGGTGGGCAGCAGCTCGCGCATCTCGGCGCCGAGGCCGGTGCGGGCTGAAAGGATGCTGAGCATCCGCAGGGCGCCGAGCGGGAGCCTGGATACCGGTCCGGCCGTCTCGAGGCCCTGGACCAAGTGCGCCCACGCGTCGTCAAGCTGGCCGGCAGCCACTGAACGTTCCAGCTCGGGCCGCCAGCGCTTGGTCAGGTTCCCGGAGAGGGACACGGCGGCGTCGTACGTGACCATCCGCCGGATGGGCACAGTCCGGGCCGTCTGAAGGGCGACGAAGCCGCCATAGCTGTGCGCCACGACGTCGCTGGAACCGGTCTCGCGGAGCACTGCCGCCAGATCCGCGACTTCAGTCGACGCCCCGTAGCAGGCCGGTTGGGCGGAGGACCCGCCCCGGCCGCGCCGGTTATAGCAGTGCACCGGCACCCCCAGCAACCGGCAGAGCTTGCGGGCGAAGGGCATGTAAAGGGCGTCGGTGATCAGGGTCCCGTGGACCAGAACGACGCCGGTCAGTGATGCCGCCGGGGATCCGGCCGCCACCGGTCCCCCCGCTGCCGGGCGGCCGGTCACCGTCGGGCGGCCCGGAACCGCTGGTGGGCGCGGAACCGCTGGTGGGCGCGGAACTGCCGGTGGGCGGGGAACTGCCGGGGGCGCCCCAACTGGCGGGCGGAAGCTGTGCAGCTGCAGGTGCCCCTCGCCGTCGTCGGTGCTGATCATCCATGTCTCCACAGGCCCGAGTCTATTCCCGCGCGCCTCCGCAGCCGGTACCGGTCCGCCGGGACCCGGGCAGGAGGAAACCCCGGTAAACTTGGGGATTGTGACTTCCCAAAACACACCTGCCCCGAACACCGCCGCCGAGCCGCACGACGCCAGCGAGCAGACGCGCATCCGGATGGAGAAGCGCGCCAAGCTGATCGAACGCGGCATCGAAGCGTATCCGGTGGGAGTAGAGCGCACGCATTCGCTGACCGAAATCCGCGAAAAGTACGCTCACCTGGAGGCGGACGAAACCACCGGCGACACCGTCGGCGTGACCGGCCGGATCGTCTTCATCCGGAACACCGGCAAGCTCTGCTTCGCTACCCTGCAGGAAGGCGGCCCCGACGGCAAGGCCGTCCGGCTCCAGATCATGCTGAGCCTGGCCAACATCGGTGAGGAGGCGCTCGCGGACTGGAAGTCCCTCGTGGACCTCGGCGACCACGTCTTCATCAAGGGCGAGGTCATCTCCTCACGCCGCGGCGAGCTCTCCGTCATGGCCGATTCCTGGTCCATGGCGTCCAAGGCGCTGCGCCCGCTTCCGGTGCTGCACGCCGAACTGAACGAAGAAACCCGCGTCCGCCAGCGCTACGTGGACCTGATTGTCCGCGATGAGGCCCGCGAAATGGTCTACACCCGCGCCGCCATCACGCGTTCCATCCGCGAGACTCTGCACCGCCAGGGCTACGTCGAGGTGGAAACCCCGATGCTGCAGCTGGTCCACGGCGGCGCCACCGCCCGCCCGTTCGAGACACACATGAACGCCTTTGAATGCTCCCAGCAATGACTCGTCGCGCGCTGGCGCTGGTGGTGTTGCTCGCGGCGGGGACATCCTCCGCACAGCCCGGTCCCGATTCGCCTCCTGCCGCGCCGGCCGGGGTGCCGCCCGCGCCGACACAGTTCATGCCG
>JAODMA010000245.1 GCA_025464545.1 Arthrobacter sp.
AACGCGCGGCAGCGCAGCGAACACCCGAAAGCTCCGACAATGAAAGGACGCAGGCATGACTGACCCTCACCACAAGCCCACGTCCGAACGGCATGTACCGGTCCTCAAGGACCGGTGCATCAATTTATTGGCACCCGCTTTCGAGGCCGCCCGCGGTCGTGGCGAAACACCGGTGGTCATCGACGCCACGCTCGGCATGGGCGGGCACTCCGAAGCCATGCTCCAGCGGTTTCCGGATCTCCACCTGATCGGCATCGACCGCGACGAGGAGGCGCTTGCCCTGGCGGCGGAGCGGCTCAAGCCCTTCGCCGACCGGATCGACCTGGTCCACGCGGTCTACGACGAAATCCCGGAGGTCGTGGAGGACCTCGGCTTCGGCGAGGTCCACGGCGTCCTGATGGATCTCGGGGTCTCCTCGCTCCAGCTCGACGAGCGGGAACGGGGCTTCGCGTACTCCTTCGACGCCCCGCTGGACATGCGGATGGATACCAGCCGGGGCCAGACTGCCGCCGACGTCGTCAACAATTACAGCGAAGAGGACCTCGTCCGGATCATCCGGAAGTGGGGGGAAGAGAAGTTCGCCGGCCGGATCGCCAACCGGATCGTCAGCGCCCGGGCCGTGAAGCCCTTCACCACCACCGGCGAGCTCGTCGAGCAGATCCGCGGAGTTGTGCCGGCGGGTGCTGCGAAGTCCGGGGGACACCCTGCCAAGCGCACGTTCCAGGCGCTCAGGATCGAGGTCAACGAAGAACTCGATGTGCTGGAGCGCGCGATCCCCGCAGCCGTCAACGTCATCGCCGTCAGCGGCCGCGTCGTCGTGATGTCCTACCACTCGCTGGAGGACAAGATCGTCAAGGGCTTCTTCCAGGCCGGCTCAAAGTCCTCGGCCCCGCTGGGATTCCCGGTGGAGCTCGAGGAACACAAGGCCGAACTGAAGACCCTCACGAAGGGCACCGAGGTGCCCACCGCCGCCGAAATCGCCGAAAACCCGCGCGCAGCTTCCGCCAGGCTCCGTGCCGTGGAACGCATCAGAGCCAGGAGAGACGCATGAGCACCGCTGCCGTCAACCGATACCCCGTGTCCGCCGGCGCAACCGCCCGCGCCCTGCCCGGGCTGAACCCGGGTCCGGCCCGGAAGTCCCGCACCCCGCTGTCGCTGGTCCGTTCGGCCCCGCGTAAGCGCCGCGCGCCGTTTGTGGTTCTCTGCTTCGGCATCCTCGCTGTCGCGTTGATGGCGGTGCTGGTCCTCAACATCTCGGTCTCCAGCGCGCAGTACCAGCTGGTCCAGCTCCGGAGCGACCAGCTGACCCTGACGAAGCAGAACCAGGACCTCACCCAGCAGGTGCAGAACTTCGACGCGCCCCAGAACCTGGCCGCCAAGGCGACCGAGCTCGGGATGGTCGCTTCCACGGGCAAGGGCCAGATCGATCTGTCCACCCTCACCGTCACCGGCAAGGCCAAAGCAGCGGTGAAGGGCGACGCCCCCGGCGCCGTGATCGCCGCCCCCGCCGTCGCAGGTCAGCTGACCGTCGTCCCGCCCGCCACCAGCAACGAGCCGCTCGTAAACCGGAAGAACACGGCCGACGTCGACGGTCCGGCGGCCGCTGCTGCCCCCGCCGCACCGGCGAAACCGGCCACGCCGGCAGCAGCACCCAAACCGGCAGTCGAACTCCACGGCGGGTCCATCCCGCCCCCCGCTCAGAAGGTTCCCGGACAGTAACCCAGAACGAACCACCAGCAGGCAAGCAGCAAGGAAACATCGTGGCGCAGAAGACCGGTATGGCACGCAAGGCAAAAGTGCCGAGCGCCACACGGCGGCTGCGGCTTGGCCTCGGCCTCATGCTCACGCTGCTGCTCGTCGTCGGCGGCAAGCTGTTCCTCGTTCAGGGACTCGACGTCGGCGGCATGGCCGAGGCGGCACTGAACAACCGCCTCACGCCGATCGAACTCCCGGCGGAACGTGGCAGCATCCTGGACTCCGCCGGCACCGTGCTGGCCAGCAGCGTCATCCGCTACAACATCGTGGTGGACCAGACGGTCAACACCAAGACCGAGACGTTCCCGCGGCTCGAGACGGTGGACGGCAAGGAAGAACTCGTCAAGGTCTCCCGGGACCAGGGCATCACCGAGCTCGCCGGACTGCTGGGCATGGACCGGGACGACGTCCGGGACGCCCTCACCGGCACCAAGCGGTACTACATCGTGGCCAAGGACCTGAAGCCC
Organism: Arthrobacter sp.; assembly: GCA_025464545.1. Lineage (GTDB taxonomy): Bacteria > Actinomycetota > Actinomycetes > Actinomycetales > Micrococcaceae > Arthrobacter. The sequence goes on from JAODMA010000245.1 coordinate 2,223, forward strand.
GACGTCGAGGACCGGATTTCCAAACTGCAGATCCCCGGGCTGGTCAGCGAAGGCACCAGCAAGCGCGTCTATCCCAACGGGGCCGTCGCCGGCGGCATCATCGGCTTCCTGGTGGATGGCACCACGGGCCAGGCCGGGCTCGAACAGACCCAGGACAAGATCCTCAAGGGCACACCCGGCAAACGGCTCTTCGAGATCGGCGCCGACGGGCTGCGCATCCCGGTGGGCGTGGACCAGTTGACCCCGGCCGTCAACGGCAAGGACATCAAGCTCACGCTCAACTCGGATCTCCAGTACTTCGCGCAGCAGGCGATCCAAAGCCAGCGGGACAAGCTCGGCGCCGAATGGGGCGTCATCATCATCTCCGACATCAAAACAGGCA
>JAODMA010000255.1 GCA_025464545.1 Arthrobacter sp.
CCTTAATTTTTGCCCTGGTTCAACCGGATGGCGTCCTGGCCCCCATCGTCTAGCGGCCTAGGACACCGCCCTTTCACGGCGGCGGCACGGGTTCGAATCCCGTTGGGGGTACGCAAGGAACTGGTCAGGCAGGCAGAAAATGTCTGGTAGGCTGGAAGCCTTGAAAAAAGCGGTAGAGATACTGCAAACAAGCAAGGCCCTGTAGCGCAGTTGGTTAGCGCGCCGCCCTGTCACGGCGGAGGTCGCGGGTTCAAGTCCCGTCAGGGTCGCTCTGATTGCCAGAAGAAATTCCGGCTCTCATGGTGACATGTCACCTAGGCTCTGTAGCTCAGTTGGTAGAGCGTTCGACTGAAAATCGAAAGGTCACCGGATCGACGCCGGTCGGAGCCACCAGCTAAAACCCCGCTGTTCCCCGTGTTTTCACGGGAACGGCGGGGTTTTTTCGTGGCCCCCAAGTGCGCGAACGTGCGGGAACGCAGACGGGCCGGGGCGCTGTGCAAATAAAGACACGCGCTGCCGTGCGTGGCGAGCAGTACTCTGTTGCCACGGTCTACATCGAGGAGTACCGATGATCGCCTGGTTCCGCACATTCGTCCACCGGCACCTGATCGCCGATGACCCGTGGCCCCAGTACTCCCACCTCGACCACGTCGACGGTCTCAACGAAACCCCTGTGAGCACGCGTGAGGAGCTCGCCGAGATCGAAGCACGCCTCACGGGGGACCGGAACGGATCCGTCACCGGCCCCGGCTCCCAGTCTGTGAGGGACCGGGCCTACCTCCTCGCCCTGGTGCGGGAACAGGGCGCGAAACTGGACGCCGTTGCCGTATTGGTGGAACAGGCCGAGGAGAGCGGGAATAGCATGCTGTACGTCAGCGAGGTCCACGCCGCAATAACTGAACAAGCGGCGGCCTGAAGAGCAATCCCAACCACGAAGGGTGGCTCCGTAGCTGACGGCGGGCCGTTGCCAGCCCGCTGACCTGCGGCTACTCTAACGGTGGGACGTGGCCCGACCAAGCAAAATGGGGGAAGGCCACACGGTATGCACGCCATGCCGCTTTCCCGCACAGGCTGGCTCCATGGTCTCAAACGATGGAGCCAGCTTGCGGGCAGTTGGGCCACCTCAGTCAAACTTTCTGTGGTGCAGCATGCGCCACGGGCGGGGTGTTCTGCGCCTGACGCTTGGGCCCAACCCGCCCGGCCCTCGGATCCTGCCTCCTGACATCGGGATCGTGTTGGCCCTGCTTTTCCATTGGCGGCACGCGGCCCTGTTGCCGCCGTCAGGGGCTAGGGTGGTGTCAAAGAGAAGGGGGAGTGCCTCATGGAATACCAGAATTCCCAGCCCAGAGTGGGCTCCGTGCCCGAGCTGCCCGTAGCCGCACCAATTGGTGGGGGCCGGACCGTCATTGCCGAGGCAGCCGTCGCTAAGGTCGCCGGAATCGCTGCCCGCTCGGTACCCGGCGTCTATTCCCTTGGATCAGGACCTTCCCGCGCCCTTGGTGCGATCCGCGACGCTGTCGCCGGAGCGGACCACGCCGCCGGTGTCCGGGCCGAAGTAGGCGAAACCCAGGTGGCCGTCGATATTGACCTCGTGGCGGTCTACGGCACACCCCTTCATGCCCTCGCGGACCAGATCCGCGCTGCCGTCTACGCGGCGGTTGAGGAGCTCGTCGGGCTGCAGGTCATTGAGGTTAACATCGAGATCAATGACGTGTTCGTGCCCGGCCCGGTGAAGCCGCCCTTTACCGTTGAGGCCAGGCCCACGAGGGAGGCAATCCAATGAACCTGACCGTTGTAGGGATCGCAGTCGGCGCCTTCGTGGCGTTCATGTCCTTCCAGTTTGGCGCCTGGGGATTCCTGGGTTCCCTGCTGTTCATGGGCATCGGAGCCCTGCTGGGGCGTGCAGCGGAAGGGAAACTGGACCTGCGCGGCGTGCTCGACGCCCTGAGCGGCCGGCGTTCCTCCTCATGAGCAACACGGCCGGTGTGGCAGTCCACGGCCGGGCACTTGCCGGCCATAACCGAATCAGCACCCAGGCCCTGACCAGCTTGGCACGCGCTGCCGCGGCCGAGGCCCTCGGCGTTGCGCCACACGAGGTTCGGGCCGATTGGTCCGACGACGACGGCCTGCTGGCTCTGTCCCTCGTCACCCCTATTGCCGTGCCCTCGCTGGCGGCAGTTCTTCGGAACCCTGGTCGGGTGGCCGGCTTCGGCGGCTCCATTTGGGACCGGACCGTGGCCGCCAAGGCGGCCATTCTCGGCCGCGTGACGGAGCTCAGCGGGGCCCGGCTGAGCCGTGTGGACATTCGGATCAGCGGTGCCAGCGTCAGCGAAGGAAGGCGGGTCCGGTGAGCCATGCCACGGAACGCAGGAACCCCGGAAATGACGTAGCTCCGGCGGATCCGGGGAACGGGGCCGCCGGCATGGAGTGGATCCTGAAGCGCGAGACCCGGTCCTCGCGTGCGGTGGCCGCTGTCATCGCCGCCGTTCTCGTGATCGTGCTGTGCGGGTACGCACTCCTGGAAACAGCAGTGCGCGCTATCGGACAGCCGCCATGGATCGTGGACCCGGAAGCCGCGGCGGAGCGCATCGTGGCCCTCCCCGCCGGGGTCCCACCACTCCTGCTCGGCGTCCTCGGTGCGGTGCTGGTGATGGGCGGCCTGTATTTCTTTCTCAATGCCGTACTGCCGGGCCGCAGGGCGCGCCACCTCCTGCGGGACCGCCGCGCCGCCGTCGTCGTCGATGACGAAGTGATTGCCTCCGCCCTGGCGCGCCGCGCGCGGCTTGCTGCCAACGTGACGCAGGAGCAGGTAATGGTCATCGTCTCGAGAAGCCATGTAATCGTTAATGTCCGCCCGACCTCCGGAGTGCCGTTGCATGCGGAGGCCGTCCTGGCGGCGGTGCAGGACGAACTGCGGGAGATGGGGCCCTCGCCGGTGCCGGATGTCCGGATCATCGTCGCCCCAGGGGGGGTCATCGGCGCATGAACAACACTCCAAGAATCCTCAACCGAGTCCTGATCGGCATTCTGGGCATCACTCTGATCGCCCTCGGCACGCTGCTTGTTCTGCTCGCCAGCGTCCCGGCGGTCGGCACCTGGTGGCGGTCTTGGTCGGCCGGCGCTTGGAGCAATTGGCAGGACCTTTTCGGGGGCACGCACTTCCCCGGCCGGCAGGAGAGCTGGCTGTGGCTGGTACTCACCGTGCTGCTTCTGGCCGTGATGGGTGCCATGGTGGCTTGGGTCGCGCAACAGGGCAAAGGCCGCGCAAGCCTGCTCGTGGCCGAAGAAGACCCCGGCGAGGTACCGGGAAACGTCCGGGTCGGCGGCGGCGTCGCCGAGCAGGCTCTCCGGGCGGCGCTGGCAGACCGGCCCGACCTCGCAGGAGCCACCGTCGCCACCTACGAGCTCCGCGGCGCGCCTGCCCTCAGGATCCGCGTGCAGCCACGCCAGGGCGTGGCCCCGCATACCCTGGCCGCCGAGGTGTCAGCCCTCGTCGAGGCGCTCGATGCCGTGGTCGGCAAACGCACCCCGGTGCTCATCCACATCAGCTCTGGCGCGCGGTCCCGGTTCGGCCGGGCCGAGCGCGTCCGCTGAGGCATGGTTAAGTTACGGTAACGTTCTGATTTATCTGGAAACGCCCTCCTCCGGCGTGAAAGGCAGGATTGGCGCGGATTCAGGCTGCCACGCCCCGTTTCCTTTTGATTAAGAGTGATGTAAACGCTTGCATTCCTCGCCGGGGGTTTACTACTGTGATGGTCACCACGGAAACTGCACGCCTTTTTACCGGTACTCAGCGAGGAGCCCTCCAGTATGAAAACCCCTAAGTTCCTACTTCCCGTAGCCACGGCAGGCGTTTTGGCCCTGACCCTTTCCGCCTGTGGCGGGGGGAGCGGTGGCGGAAGCGCACCCGCCGCCGGCGGCGACGCCGAGCAAGGCCTAGACGGCCGCGGTCCCATCACGTATGTCCAGGGCAAGGACAACAGCAACGTCGTCCGTCCGCTGATCGAAAAATGGAACGCCGCGCACCCGAACGAGAAGGTCACGTTCAAGGAGCAGACCGACCAGGCCGACCAGCAGCACGACGACCTCGTCCAGAACTTCCAGGCCAAAAACGCGAACTACGACGTCGTCAGCGTTGACGTGGTGTGGACCGCCGAGTTCGCAGCCAAGGGCTGGCTCCAGCCGCTAAAGGACAAAATGGCGCTCGACACCTCGAAGATGTTGAAGCCGACGGTTGAGAGTGCCTCCTACAAGGGCACCCTGTACGCCGCACCGCAGAACTCCGACGGCGGCATCCTGTACTACCGCAAGGACCTTGTCCCCACGGCGCCCAAGACCTGGGACGAGATGATGCAGATGTGCTCGATCGCCAAGGCGAACAACATCGGCTGCTTCGCGGGTCAGTACGCCAAGTACGAGGGCCTAACGGTCAACGCCTCCGAAGCCATCAACTCGGCCGGCGGTTCCGTCCTGGACAAGGACGGCAAGCCGAGCCTGAACACCACTGAAGCCAAGACCGGCCTCGAGAATCTGGCCAAGGCGTACGCCGACGGCAACATCCCGAAGGAAGGCATCACCTTCCAGGAGGAGCAGGGCCGGCAGGCCTTCCAGGACGGCAAGCTGCTGTTCCACCGCAACTGGCCGTACGTGTACAACCTGGCCGTGACGGAAGGCTCCTCGAAGGTGAAGGATGTCCTGGGCATGGCTGCCCTTCCGGGCAAGGATGGCCCCGGAGCATCGACGCTCGGCGGACACAGCGCCGGCATGAGCGTTTACTCGAAGAACAAGGCCACGGCCAAGGATTTCCTCACGTTCCTCACCTCCGAGGAAACCCAGAAGTTCTACGCAATCCAGGGCTCGCTCGCCCCGGTTCTCGGCGCACTTTACGATGACCAGGAGCTCGTCGCGAAGCTGCCGTACCTTCCGGTGCTGAAGACCTCGATCGAGAACGCCGTGCCGCGTCCCGTTACCCCGTTCTACCCGGCCGTCACCAAGGCCATCCAGGAAAACGCGTACTCAGCAGTCAAGGGCGAGAAGACCGTAGAGTCGGCCCTGGCTGACATGCAGAAGTCCATCGAGTCCGCTAGCGCGGGACAGTAGCTCCATCATGGCAACCGAATTGGGCCCGTCGCAGGTCAAGGTACCGGGGTCGGGCGGGACGCCGATCCACCACGCGCCCAAGTGCGTCGGGGAGGATAACCGCATTGCGAGCCTGGGTCGCTGGGCCGCTGCGCTTCTAG
>JAODMA010000262.1 GCA_025464545.1 Arthrobacter sp.
CTCATCCGGGACGTCGGACGCGGAGAGCCCGATTTCGCCGGCGGCGACGGCGTCCTTCAGGCAAGCGGAAATGGCGAGGGAGAGTTCTTCTGGGGTCACGGCTCTAGCCTACCGTCGGCCCGCAGTCTGGCGGAATTTCGCGGCCGGCGGAGCAGCCGGGCGGCAGACCGAAAACCTTCACGGTTTTCCAAGTTTCGGCCCAAGGTGAACCATTACGCTGAAGTGAACGTTGTCTTCGGTGTAGCCGGGGGAAGTTCAAGGCCGGCCAAACCTGACAGCGCACTGAGTTCCCGCCCAGCCGATCCCTATCGAAACGAGTCGCGGTATGCATACCTCTCTCCGCAAAAACGTCCTCGTCGGCATCGCCGGCCTGTCCCTGGCCGGGACCGCGGCCGGTTGCGCGCCCGGAGCGCAGGTCACCCCGGCGCAGACCACCCAGCCCGCTCCCTCGGGGTCTGCTGCAGCCGCGGCCGGCAGCTACCAGGACGGCATCTACTCCGCCGACGGAAACTACGTGTCACCGAACGGCCAGGAGACGGTCGGCGTGCAGCTGACGTTGGCTGGCGGGTCGGTGTCCGATGTCGTGATCACCGCGCATCCGTCCAACCCGAACACCAGGAAGTTCCAGGGCGAGTTCGCCAGCGGCATCAAGGCGCAGATTGTCGGCAAGCAGCTCGATGAGATCAAGGTCTCCAAGGTCGCCGGTTCCTCGCTGACCAGCGGCGGCTTCAACCAGGCCGTGGAAAAGATCAAGGCCGATGCCAAGTAGCCCGCCGGAAGCGCGGCCGTAAGGGAGGTCAGGTGCCCCATCCGGGCTGGACTGATTTCAATTTCGACGGGATCGGTACCCGTTGGCAGATTTCCACGCCGTCCCCACTTCCCGACGGGCACCGCCGCCGGCTGCTTGACGTCGTAGCCGAGTACGACAGCGTCTGGTCCCGCTTCCGGCCGGACTCGCTGGTTTCCCGGGCAGCGCGGCAGCCGGGCACCTATAAGTTCCCCGCCGAGGCCGCTGACCTGGGCCCGCTCTACGGGACGCTGTACCGGCTCAGCAATGGCGCCATGACCCCGCTCATCGGCCGCAGCCTGGCGCAGCTCGGATACGACGCCGATTACTCGCTGCGCCCTGGGGGGCCTCCGCTCGCCGCTCCCCGCTGGGAGGACGTGTTGGAGTGGGATGGCACGGTACTGACCACCCGGGCTCCCGTCGTGATCGACGTCGGTGCCGCCGGGAAGGGCCAGCTGGCTGACCTGCTCTCCGCCGAGCTCCTCGCGGGCGGGATCAGCGACCATTTCATCGACGCCAGCGGGGACCTGTTGAACGCTGGAGCGGCCCCGGTTGAGGTAGCCCTCGAACATCCCTATGACACTTCCCGCGCCATCGGCATCGTGACGCTCGGGACCGGTGCCCTGTGCGCGTCCGCGGCCAACCGGCGGGCCTGGGGTGACGGGCTGCACCATGTCCTGGACGGCACCACCGGGGCGCCGGTGCGCACCATTGTGGCCAGCTGGGCCATGGCCGGCACCGCTATGCTGGCTGACGCACTGGCCACGGCCCTGTTTTTCGTTGGAGGAGCCCGGTTGCGGGAGGAGTTCGAGTTTTCCTGGCTGACCGTCTACTCAGACGGACACGCGGAGCATTCGGCCGATTTTGAAGGAGCGCTGTTCTCATGACCGCCGTTATTTCGACGCCCATCGGCTCGCGGCTGGACACTGCGCTGGGCCGGCTCACGATGTACCGGCTGGTGCTCTGGGTGCTCGCCGTGCTCGCCGCCTACAGCATGCTGCTGAACGTGCTCGGCTGGCTGACCTTCGGGCTCCCGGAGATGCTGGCGCACCTGGCACTCTGCCTCGGCCTGACATATGGCTCCAACCGCGTGCTGGCGGCCCTGTTCCGCGTGCAGCCGCATAACGAGTCCTCCCTGATTACCGGCCTCCTGCTGTATTTCCTGTTCTGGCCGACGCAGATTTCCGCCGGCGTGCAGCTGCTGGATCTGGCCGGCGTGGCGCTGGCCTGCGTACTCGCGTCCGCTTCCAAGTACGCGCTGGCCTGGCGGGGCCGCCACATCTTCAATCCGGCCGCGGCCGGGGCCTTTATCACCGGGCTGACCGGGCTGAACATCGCCACCTGGTGGGCCGCCACCCCCGCCATGCTGTGGCTGCTGCTGCCGGGCGTACTGCTGGTGCTGTACCGTGTGCGGAAAGTGCTCATGGCTACAGTTTTCACCGTTGTTGCCGTGTCCATCGTGGCGGCGGAGCTGCTCCGGTCCGGCGCGGGCCTTGACGAGGCGCTCTGGCAGCCGCTGGCCCAGCGGCCGGTGCTCTTCTTTGTCGGCTTCATGCTCACGGAGCCGCTCACCCTGCCGCCGCGGCGCTGGCAGCAGCTGGGGCTCGCCGCCGTCGTCGGCCTGCTCTTCGCCATCCCCTACAACCTGGGCTTCGTCGCCAATTCCCCCGAGTTGGCGTTGCTGGCGGGCAACGCTTTGGCGTTCGCGGCAGGCCAGCGCGGCGGCGTCCGGCTCCGCTTCGAGGGCTCGCGGCCGTTGACGCCGACGACGACGGAATTCAGCTTCCAGCCGGAACGCCCTGTCCGCTTCAGCCCTGGCCAATACCTGGAACTGCATCTGCCCGCCGACAAGGCCGGCGGCAAGCACGATGGAAAGGGCCGGCGTCGCGTCTTCAGCCTGACCAGCGCCCCCGGATCTCCGGTGCTGAGGATCGGGGTCGGAACAGCCGGGCCGCTGTCCTCCGCCAAGCGTTCGCTGATGACTTTGGAACGGGGCGCGGAGCTCACCGCCACGACGGTGGGCGGAGATTTTGTCCTGCCCCGGGATTCCGCTTCACCGGTGCTGTTGATCGCCCCCGGCATCGGGATCACTCCTTTCCTGGCCCAGCTTGCCGCCGGTGCGGCCCGGGAGAGGGACGTCGTCCTGCTTTATCTTGCCAAGAACGCCGCGGAGCTTGCCTACACCGAGGAACTGGAACGCTCCGGCGCCCGGATCCTGGCCCGGCTCGCGGACGGCTCGGCCCCGCCGTCGTTCATGCAGGATGCAGGGTCCGGCAGGATCGACGGGGAGGCGTTGAAAGCGCTCGTGCCGGACATTGCGGCCCGGGACGTCTTCGTGTCCGGCTCGCCGGCCAGCGTCCGCTCCCTCCGCGCCGCCGCGCGGGCGGCCGGCGCACGGAAGATCCATGTGGACTCCTTTGCGGGGTACTGAGAACGCCTGGCGGACCGGCTGATCGGGCGACGCGAACTCGTCGATTTTCCCTTGAGGCCCACCTTCCTGCTAAGCTCTAGGACGTCCCGCCGGTAACGGCAGGGTCCCTGATTGCCCTCGTAGCTCAGGGGATAGAGCGTCTGCCTCCGGAGCAGAAGGTCGTTGGTTCGATTCCAATCGAGGGCACAGCCAAGAACCCCTGGAATCCATTGATTCCGGGGGTTCTTTCGTGTGTGCTTTCGCGGGGCGACGTCCATTTCCTGCCGGTCAAGCCTGTCCCGCACGGGCGGTAACTGACTGCATACTGGTGGAAGTGGCCGCGCCGCGGCCCGCCGAGCGGGGGCACGCATGGATCTGGTTAACGACGTTCTGTTTCCGTTCCAGTGGCTCGTGTCGGCCATCATGGTGGGACTTCATGATGGCCTCAGCGCCATCGGCCTGCCGGCGGCCGACGGTTGGACCTGGACTCTCTCCATCATCGGGTTGGTGCTGGTCATCCGCGCCGTGCTGATTCCGGCATATCTGCAGCAGATCAAGGCCCAGCGCCGCATGCGGCTGCTGCAGCCGGACCTGAAAGAGCTGCAGGAGAAGTACAGGGGAAAATCCGACCCGCTGTCCCGGCAGGCCATGGCGCAGGAACAGATGGCCCTGTACAAGAAGCACGGCACCAACCCGTTTTCGGCGTGTCTTCCCCTGCTGATCCAGGTGCCGTTCTTCTTCGCGCTCTTCACCGTGCTGTCAGGTATCACTTCGGCCGCCCAAAAGAGCCAGGGTCTTGGGGCGATGAGCCAGGGGCAGGTGGTGCAGTTCGGGGAGTCGAGCATCTTTGGCGCCCCGCTGTCCGCGTCCCTGCTCCACGGCAGCGGCGGGAATCCCGTCAGCGTGACGGTGTTGACCATTCTGATGATCCTTGCCATGACCGCCGCGCAGTTCGTCACCCAGAAGCGCATTATGGCCAGGAACGTCCCGGATCGGGCCATGGCCGGGCCCTTCCTGATGCAGCAAAAGATGTTGCTCTACATCCTGCCGGTCGTCTTCGGCGCGGGTGGCATCATCTTCCCTCTCGGGGTCCTGATCTACTGGACCACCACCAACCTGTGGAGCATGCTGCAGCAATTCATTCTGGACCCGCGGGCACCAGAACAGGCTTAGCTCCGGAACTCGGCAATTTCCTTGAGCCTGGCCAGCGCCAATGGCCAGGCCGCGTTGAACTCAGGAACGAACTCATCCTCGCTGTCGAGCTCCACGTCCACGGTGGTTACGCCGTCCGCTTCCTTGAAGGCATAGCTTTCGTGGTTCCCGATGAAGGACTGGGCGGCATCGCTCGTGGTGTCGTCGGCACCGTCGACTATCTGGCCCGTGTAGCGAAGGGAGATGAACTCGTGCGGCCTGTTCTCCTCAACGGTCGCGATCATCCCACCGAGCTTGCCGTCGTCGTCAGGACCCAGAAACCGGATTTCGCCGCCCTTGTCCCAGCCGCCCTCATAGTAGGAACCGCTGTTGAAAACGCTGGTCCATTCCCGGTAGCTGCCGTCGTCCAGCATCGTGTTCCAGACCTCCTGCGCGGGAGCATTGATCTTCACCGAATACCGTAACTTTTCCATGCGAGATTCTACGTCCGGCCCGGGAAACGGAACAGGGCCAGGCGCCGCGCCGGGACGGCCTCTGCCGAATGTCGGGGCCTGCTCGTAGGCTGTCAGCATCGGCAGCGGGGTTACCGGCGGCCGGTGGCGGAACGCCCCCGGCCTGCCAGTGACCCCGCCGAAGCACAAAGGGGTCTCACATGTACTGCTCCATCATTCCTCCGTACCTGCTGCGCCGGCTGGCCGCGCAGCGGAAACCGGCGCTCTCCGAGGCTGCCCGAGCCGCGCGGGAGGCTCTGCTGCATGTCGAGAGCTTCCACTCGTCCCGGACCGCGCCTGTCCCCGCCGCTCCCCCGGGCATGCGTGAACTCAAGCCTGCCGCTTCCGACCGGACTGTCTACGACGCGAATTTCGCGGAGCAGCTGCCGGGCAGCGTGGTGCGCAAAGAGGGCGAGCCGGCCACGGGTGATCCCGCAGCGGACGAGGCCTACGACGGCCTCGGGCACACCCACCGGCTCTACGCCGAGGCTTTCGGCCGCAACTCCATCGACGGCCACGGACTGCCCCTCGTTGCCACCGTCCATTTTGGCCGTTTGTACGACAACGCATTCTGGGACGGCCGGCAGATGGTCTTCGGCGACGGCGACGGGCAGGTCTTCGAGCGGTTCACGAAGTCCCTCAGCGTCATCGGCCACGAGCTGGCTCACGGCGTAACACAGTACTCAGCCGGCCTGGCCTACCGGAACCAGGCCGGGGCCCTCAACGAGTCCATGTCCGACGTCTTCGGCGCGCTGGTTGAGCAGTACGTGCGGAAGCAATCGACGTCGGAGGCCAGCTGGTTAATCGGCGAGGGCCTGTTCACGGACCAGGTCCAGGGAAAGGCGCTCCGTTCCATGAAGGCACCGGGCACGGCATATGACGACGACGTGCTTGGCAAGGATCCACAACCGGACTCGATGGACGGCTACGTCCGCACCAGCGCCGACAACGGCGGCGTGCACATCAACTCGGGGATCCCCAACCGCGCGTTCTGCCTGGTGGCGACGGCCCTCGGCGGCAATGCCTGGGACACACCCGCCCAGATCTGGTACGAGACCCTGACGGGCGGGACGCTGGCCCCAAATTCGACCTTCCGCGCGTTCGCCAAGTCCACCGCAACGTCCGCCGTGGAGCTCTTCGGAGCCGCATCGAAGGAGCATGACGCCGTACGCTCAGCGTGGGAAACTGTGAAGGTAAAGCTCTGAGAATCCCAGCTTTCTGAAAACGGGAAGTCCCATGAAAATCACCGTCCAGCGCAGTGGTGGCATTGCAGGAATGAAGCGGACCTGGTCCGTGCTGGCCACGCCCCCGGAGGATAAAGACCTCTGGCAGCCGCTCGTTGAGGCCTGCCCGTGGGACGAAGCCCCCAAGACCGCCCGCGAAGCCACCGGCAGCCAGCCCGACCGCTTCCTGTACAACATCCGCGCCGGCCAGCGCCGCGCCACCCTGCCGGAGCAGGCCGTCACGGGACCGTGGCGGGAACTTGTTGATCACACCCGGCAAGCCTCGGAGTCAACGCCTGCAGACCGCGGCATGCCGCTGCCCGGCAGCCTCCCGCCGTCGGGCGGCCCGCTGGATCCGGGGACTTAAACTGCCTCGACCAGATGTCCCCGGAAGGTTCGTCGGTAGGACTGCGGGCTGGTGTCCAGCACTTTCGCGAAGTGGTGGCGCAGCAGCACGGAGTGGCCGAAGCCGGATTCCCGGGCGATCTCGTCGATGTTGAGGTCCGTGGTCTCGAGCAGTTCCTGGGCGCGCAGGACGCGCTGGGAGTTGAGCCAGGCGGCGGGCGTTGCACCGGTCTCCGAGCGGAAGCGCCGGGCGAAGGTCCGCGGCGACATGTGGACCCGGGCGGCGAGGTCGTTGACGGAATGGTCCTCCTCCAGGTGCCGGACCATCCACTGCAGCAGCTCCTCCATGGGTTCAGAGCCGCACGCCGGGATCGGCCGGTCGATAAACTGGGCCTGACCGCCGTCGCGGTGCGGCGGAACGACCATGTCCCGCGCGATGCCCGCCGCCACGTTCGCGCCGAATTCCACCCTGATCAGATGCAGGCACGCGTCGATGCCGGCCGCCGTGCCGGCGCTGGTAATGATCCGGCCGTCCTCGACGTAGAGGACATTTTCATCCACCAGGGCAGCGGGGTACTGGCTGGCGAGCTCCTGCGAGTAGTGCCAGTGGGTGGTGCAACGGCGGCCGTCGAGCAGCCCCGCCCTGGCCAAGGCAAAGGCACCCGAGCAGATTGACATCACCCAGGCGCCCCGGGCGTGAGCGGCCCGCAGGGCGTCCAGCACCGATTCGGGCAGGTCGTCGTCCCGTCCATAGGGGGTCATGATCACCAGGTCGGCGTCGGCGGCGGCTTCCAGCCCCAGGCCCACATGCATCGTCAGCCCGGATTTGAGCGGGACGTCGCCGGGCTCAGGGGCGCACACACGGAAATCGAACGCGGGGACCCCGCTTCCGCGGGCCGAACGGTCGATGCCGAAGACCTCAAAGGCGGTAGCAAACTCGAAGATCGAGAAGTTGGGAACCACGATCATCGCCACTGAATTGATCATGTATCCATGATGGCAGAAATTTTACCTTTTTGGGCATTTCTGCCACTTTTCTTGTCTGGCCGACGAGAGAACCATGGAGGTATGGAACTCCTCGGAATAGCACTCATCATCCTGATCATCGTCGGCCTTTCAGCCACCGTCTCGGTCCTGCGTAACGACGGCCGGGGCCACAACCCGCCCATTCGCTCGGAGGACGCCTGGAGCGCCCTGGACCTTCCCAGCACCAACTACACCCTGCGGATGTTCTGAGCTCCGCGCCCGAAATCGTCCGGTCCGCCCGGACCCCACCACCAGTTGCCCGGCCCCCAGGGTCCGGGCAACGTTATGTTCCGCGGGGCGTCTCCGTCGGCGCTGCAGCCACCGCCGGCGGCAGGCCCAGTAGACTGTGTTCAGCCATGACACTGCATATCTCCTACCCCGCCGAGCTGCCGGTCTCCGAGCGCCGCGAGGACCTGATGGCCGCCATCGCAGCCAACCAGGTCACCATCATCGCCGGCGAGACCGGTTCCGGTAAGACCACCCAGATCCCCAAAATGTGCCTGGAGCTCGGCCTCGGCGAGAACGGCCTGATCGGCCACACCCAGCCGCGGCGGCTTGCGGCGCGCACCGTCGCCGAACGCATTGCCGAGGAACTCGGCGTCGATATCGGCCAGGAAGTTGGCTTCCAGGTCCGCTTCACCGGCGAAGTCAGCCGCTCAACCAAGGTCAAGCTCATGACCGACGGCATCCTGCTGGCGGAGATCCAGCGCGACAGGCTGCTGCGCAATTACAACGCCATCATTATTGACGAGGCCCACGAACGCAGCCTCAACATCGACTTCATCCTC
>JAODMA010000297.1 GCA_025464545.1 Arthrobacter sp.
GCTCAAATCCGGCATGACTCCGGCTTCCCGCTAGGCAAAAGGACAGCCGCTACGTGGATCCACGTAGCGGCTGTCCGAAAACGGTGCGGAAAACAGGCCGGACCCTATTCCGCGATGTCGATGTGCGTCGGGTCGAGCACCCGCCGGAGGAATTCCTTGGTGCGGGCTTGGGTGGGGGAGCTGATGACGTGCTCGGCCACGCCTTCCTCCACAACGACGCCGCCGTCCATGAACACTACCCGGTCGGCCACCTCACGGGCGAAGCCCATCTCGTGGGTCACCACCAGCATGGTCATGCCTTCCTTCGCCAGGTTCCGCATGACGGCAAGTACATCGCCTACCGTCTCCGGATCCAGGGCCGACGTCGGCTCGTCGAACAGCATGAGCTCGGGATCCATGCTCAACGCGCGGGCGATGGCCACCCGCTGCTGCTGGCCGCCGGAGAGCTGGTCCGGGAAGCGGTCCGCCAGGTGTTCGAGGCCGACGCGCTCCAGGTTCTTCATGGCCGCAGCGGAGGCATCGGCCTGGCTGCGCTTGAGGACCTTGGTCTGTGCGATGGTGCAGTTCTGCAGCGCACTCAGGTGCGGGAACAGGTTGAACTGCTGGAACACCATGCCCACCTTGCGGCGCATCTTGTCAATGTCGACATCGGGGTCGGTGGATTCGAAGCCGCCCACGTGGATGGTGCCCACGTTGGGCTGCTCCAGCAGGTTGACGCAGCGCAGCAGGGTGGACTTGCCCGAGCCCGAGGGTCCGATCAGGCAGACCACTTCGCCCGGCGCGACCTCAAGGTCGATGCCCTTGAGCACCTCGTTGGATCCGTAGGACTTCCGCAGGTCCTTGATGGAGACCCCGGCGGCATGTACGGCCCCGCTGCGGCCGTTGGCGTTCTGTACGACGTTCATGAGACTGTCCTGCCTATCGCTTCGTCCGCGCGGAGCGGCTTTCGAACTTCCGGGCCAATAGGCTCAACGGGATGGTGATCACCAGGTAAAAGGCGCCGGCCACCAGGAGCGGGGTGAGGCCGGCGCCCAGGCTGGAAATGCCGTCGCGACCGAACTTCGTGAGCTCGTACTGCGAGGCGGTCAGGCCCAGCACGTAGATGAGCGAGGAGTCCTTGGTCAGCAGGATGACCTCGTTCGTTAGCGGCGGCAGGACGATTTTGAAGGCCTGCGGGATGACGATGGAAACCATGGCCCGCCACTGCGGCATGCCGAGTGACCGGGCGGCTTCCAGCTGTCCCTTGGGCACAGCCTGCAGGCCGGCTCGAAGGGTCTCCGCGATGTAGGCGGCGGCCACCATTCCGAGCGAAACCATCACCACGACGGTCACGTTCCAGGAAACGCCGAAGGCCAGCGGAACGCCGTAGCCAAATGCGATGAAAACCAGCAGGGCCGGGATGCCGCGGAAGAACTCGATGTAGCCGGTGGCGATCCAGCGGTAAAGCGGGAAGGAGGAGAGCTTCATGAGCGCCAACAGCAGACCGCCGGAGAGGCCCACGATGAAGCCGAGGGCGGTGTAAATCAGGGTGTTCTTCAGGCCGGCAAGGAAAATGTCCGGGAACATCGGGCCGATTTTGCCAAAGTTGAAGACGCTGTTGCCGATGGTCTTCCAGTCCGTCGCCAGAATCAGGGCGACCAGCGCCACCACAAAGATTCCTGCCTGGACATACAGGCTGACTCTGGCTCGTTGCCGTGCGGTCATTGCCATGGGGTGCTCACATTCGTTATGCGTGGCTGGGGCCCCGGACGGGCTGCAGTGCAGCTCGTCCGGGGCCCCGGCTGCGTGGATCTCAGGGCTGCGGAGGCGTCAGGCCGAAACGCTGGCTACTTGACGGCCTCGCCGAACCAGGTGGTCTTGAACTTCTCCAGGGAGCCGTCATCGGTCAGACGCTGGAGCGTTCCGTTGATCTTCTCGGCCATGGCGGTGTTGCCCTTCTTGATGGCGATACCCAACTGCTCGCCGGTGGCAAACTTCTCGACGCTCTTGTACTTGGGGTCATCCTTGATGGCGAAACCCAGGACGGACTGGTTGCCCAGGGCGGCGTCGATGGTTCCGGCCCGGAGGGCCTGGACCAGGAGGCCGGTGTCCTCGAACTGCTGGGCGTCGAGGCCCTTTTCGTTGGCGAAGTCCGCGCCCGTGGTGGCCTGCTGGACGCCCACCTTCTTGCCGTTGGCGTCGTCCAGGCTCTTGATCCCGGAGGAGTCACTCGCTACGAGGGCGAGGTCGTCATCCAGGTACGGCGTGGAGAAGTCCATGACGGACTTGCGCGTGTCCGTGATGGAGATCGAGGAGATGGAGACGTCGCACTGGGTGAGCGCCGTACCCGTCTCGATGGCCTCGAAGGAGCTGTCCACTACGTTGAGCTCGGCCTTCAGGTCCTTGGCAACCTCGGCGGCGATGTCCATATCGAAGCCGACGATCTTTCCGTCTTTCTGGAACTCGAACGGCTCATAGGGAACGTCCGAGCAGACGGTCAGTTTGCCGGCGTTGATGAGTGACACGCCACCTTCAGGAGAGGCCGCGGGAGTGGAACTTCCGCCGCAAGCCGTGAGGGTGAGGGAGCCGACGGCGAGGATTGCGGCTGCCTTGGCGGCCAGCTTTGCCGTGGCGAGGGACTTGAGCTGCATGGATTTTTACCTTTTGTTGCAGGGGCAGACGTGACTTGGTCGCCTTATAGTGTAACGCCCTATAAGAGATGTGCATCACAGGAAACTTCTTTTGACCATTGGATAACTAAAGGGAAGGCTAACGCAAGCCGGGCCGGGCTCCCCACTGTCTCCCAAACCGGAATCTAGTGGCTGATGCCCAGGGACTCCAGCATTGGCCGGAATTTCGCCCAGGTTTCCGCCAACTCCGCTTCGGGCACGGAACCTTCCACGACGCCGCAGCCGGCGTAGAGCCGGATGCTGTCCGGCGACTCGATGACCGCACCGCGCAGGGCGATGCCCCATTCTCCGTTGCCTGCCGAGTCGAGCCACCCGACCGGCCCGGCGTACGGCCCCCGGTCCAGGTGTTCCAGCTTCCGGATCAGGGCGCCCGCCACCGTGGTGGGGGTGCCGCAGACCGCCGCCGTGGGGTGCAGCGCGTTAATCAGGGCGAGGCATGTCGGCACGTGGCCCTCCACCTCAGCAAGCTCTGCCTTCACGTCGGACGCGAGGTGCCACACGTTGGGCAGTTCCAGGATGAAGGGTTCGTCGTGCGCGCTCATGGCTTCGGAGAAGGTCGCCAGCTGGGGGGTCAGGGACTGGATCGCGATGACGTGTTCGTGCCGCTGCTTCTCGGACCCGGCCA